>NZ_AFGF01000191.1 GCF_000219125.1 Acetonema longum DSM 6540 | reverse complement strand
AGGAGCGCATGAATAAGCTCGATGTGGTATATAAAGGCTTGATTCATCTGGAAAAGCAAGCGGAAAACGGCGTTTCGGCCAGGGAACTCAGTGTATTTTTACAATTGGACCGGGCCAATGTAAGCCGATACCTGAACCAACTGTTTGATGAAGGACGCGTGAAAAAAAACAATGGCAGACCCGTGCGGTATTACTCTGTAACAACCGGCAGCCCCGGCGCGAAAACAAATTATAGCCTGGACTTATTGGTAGGAGCGGATTTAAGCTTGCATATTCCAATTCAGCAGGCCAAAGCGGCGATGCTTTATCCCCCGCGGATTACATACGCTGATATTGGGCGAAACCGGGGTCGGAAAGTCGATGTTTGCCGAACTCATGTGCTGTTTTGCCAAGGAGTCCAATGTCATTGACGCCGACGCTCCCTTTATTCGATTGAATTGTGCGGATTATGCCGACAATCCGCAATTGGTCATGGCGCAAATATTTGGCGTCAAAAAGGGTGCGTACAGCGGCGCTGACGCCGACCGGGAAGGGCTGTTAAAAAAAGCCGATAAGGGGATATTTTTTTTGGATGAGGTCCATCGCTTGTCGCCGCAGGGACAGGAGATGTTATTTACATATATGGATAAAGGGTGTTTTCGCCCCTTGGGGGAGACGGAAAAACTGGTTTATGCGGAAGTGCAAATTATTACGGCGACAACCGAAGACCCGCAGTCCATGTTATTGAAAACCTTTACCCGCAGAATTCCTATGACCATCACATTGCCGTCGCTGAAGGAACGCAGCCTCAAGGAGCGGTATGGCCTCTTGGGGGAATTCATTTTAACCGAAGCAAAAAGGCTGGGAAAAAGCATTTATATCGAAAAAAATGCGTTACTTTCCCTGCTGCTCTATGATTGTCCCAATAACATCGGCCAGTTAAAAAGCGATTTACAGTTATCCTGCGCAAAAGCGTTCCTCCGCTTTACCGCGCAAAACAGCGACTATATCTTAATCGATCAAACGGATTTACACCAGCGTGTCAAATCCGGGCTGATGAAAATCCAGGAGTACCGGGATGAAATAGAGCAGCTCTTACGCAATAAAGGCGATCTTCTCGTGTTCAGCGATAAAGCCGGCCCCAGATCGTATCGTATTCTGGAGGAATTGAACGATTGTCAGGAGCAGCAATATTTTTATGATATTATTGAGAAAAAAGTCGAACAGTTAAAACGGCAAGGCTTAAGCGAAAAGGAAATAAATGATCTGTTAAACATCGACCTTGAAAAGTATTTTAAAAAATATCTGAGTGATCTGCCGGGCACGTTCTGCAAAGATGAAATTACCAAAATTGTCGATGTGCAGGTAGTCGACACAGTGGAAAAAATCCTGGCCATGGCGCAGCGGCAGCTCCATCGCTCCTATAATAAAAAGGTGTATTATGGTCTGGCTTTGCACCTGCATAAAAGCATTGACCGCATTCGTTACGGGAGCCGGATATATCACCCCAAATTAAACCTGGTTCGTACACAGTATGCCGATGAATTTCTCGTCGCAATGGAAATTGCGAAAACCATTGACCGGGTGTTTAATATTGAGACGCCGCTGGATGAAATCGGATATCTGGCGATGTTTCTGGCATCCGATGCGTATGAGGAAGAGACCAAGCGCATGGAGAAAGTGGCAGTCTTAGTGATCATGCACGGACATGCTACAGCCAGCAGCATGTGCCAGGTTGTAAACAGCCTGATCGGTGAAGAACATGCGTGCGCGATGGACATGCCCCTCAGCATGAAGGCAGCGGCCATGTATGAAGCCGCTAAACAGGAAATTCGCGCTCTTAACACGCAGCGGGGCGTTCTTCTGCTTGTAGATATGGGTTCTTTAGACAGCTTCGGCCACATGATCAGTGAAGAGACGGGGATTAAAATCAGGACAATCAGCCGGGTGAGTACGCCCATGGTCTTGGACGCCTGCCGCAATGCGATTGCCGGACATAGCCTGGACGCCATTTATCGCTCCTGTCACGAAGTCAACCGGTATAGTATTCAACAAGCAGAGGTGTGTAAAAAAACGGTTAAGAAACAACTAATTGTCACTGCTTGTTTTACCGGGGAAGGAGCGGCGGAACAGCTGAAAGCGATCATCCAAAAACAGCTGCAGGATCCATCCATACATATTACGCCGCTGAATATTCTGGATCACAATGATTTTTTGGACAACATTCAGAAATTAAATTGTACCTACGAAATTCTCGCTGTGGTTGGAACCGTGAATGTATATATCGAAAACGTCCCATTCATACCCGCACCGGATATTTTGGACGGTCCCGGCATTGAGCGGCTGCAAAAATTGATCGACGCAGAGCGGCAATATACCAGTATCAGAAACTTTTTAAAAGATGATATTTCCTTACGTGGCGTCGAAGTGTTTGAAGACACGCGGGAAATCCTTGAGAATATCGAGCGCACGCTGGGTATCATCATTACGGAGGATGTCAAAGTCGGACTGTTATTGCATATTGTATTTATGGTAGACAAATTAATTCATGGGGGCGAAAGCAGGGCTTTTTACGATTTGCAGGCTTATCAGAAAACTTACAGCAAAGAATTTGCCATGATGGGCGCAAAATTAAGATTTTTAGAGCATAAATACCATATTGTAATCAGCGAAAAATGAATTGGCGTATATTGTGCGGGTCATTATGGAAAATCAACATAGTGTGTAATGAAATACACAGTAAACAGAGAAGCCAAGGGGTTGTGTGTAAGAAATATACACGCTACCCCTTGGCTTTTATTCGTTGCGGAGTCCTTTATGCATGCCGGCAAATCCGCCTAATCAGGGGGGTTGCCGGTTATTTTTGCAAGATTAACGGATAGGTAAATGTTGGCATGCGTATTGCTTTATATACTTACGTGTAGCGGAGCAAAAAAGCGGGAGGAGGGATAGGATGGTCAGAATCATGCTGGTATGCTCGTCGGGGATGTCTACCAGTCTTTTAGTTTGCAAAATGAATACCGTAGCGGTCAAAGAAGGAATTCAAGCCAAGGTTACCGCCATTGCCGAGGCAGACTTGAAGAATAACATGAATAATATGGATGTTTTGCTGTTAGGACCGCAAGTGAAATTTTTGCTGACTAAGCTGAAAGACCTGTTGGAACCAAAGGGGGTTCCTGTGGATGTTATCGATTTTTCCGATTATGGAACGATGAACGGGAAAAATGTCTTGGAACACGCCCTGCGTTTAGTCAAAGACAAGGCGCTGTAGGGTGGGCAATGAAATCTAGAAGAAGCGGCAATTGTATATAAACGTAAAATGAAAGGGTGAGAAATAAATGGGTACGGTTATTAGTTTTTTAGAGAAATATTTTGTTCCCGTTGCGGCGAAATTCGGGGCACAACGGCATTTGGTCGCAATACGGGACGGTTTTGTCGCGATTATGCCATTGCTCACGGTGGGAGCGTTAGCCATTCTGATTAACAGTTTTCCGGTGACGGCATATCAAGAGTTTATGACCAAGATTTTCGGAGAATCCTGGAAAAGCTTTGGCGGCAATGTATGGACAGGCAGCTATGCAATTATGTCTTTGGTGGTCGTTTTTAGTGTAAGCTACAGTCTGGCCAAATCTTACGAAGCCGACGGAATGGCGGCAGGCTTGGTCGCCTTTGGCGCATTGCTTATGCTATACAGCGGTTCGGAAAAAGATTGGGCGATCCCCTTTAGCTACCTGGGAGCGCAAGGCTTGTTTGTGGCCCTGTTTGCTGCGATCGTTTCAACGGAAATCTTTGTGAAACTGATGGGCAATTCCAAACTGGTTATTAAAATGCCGGAAGCGGTTCCCCCCGCTGTGGCAAAATCCTTTGCCGCTTTAATTCCTTCGATGGTTGTCATCATGTTGTTTGCTCTGATTCAATGCATCCTTACCGCTGCGGGTGTAACCAATCTGCATGAAGCGATCTTTAAAGCGATTCAGGCGCCTATTTCCGGCTTCGCCGATCAGCTGGGCTCCGCGATATTTGTAGCGTTCCTTATTCATATCCTATGGTTCTTTGGCCTGCATGGCTCAAACATCATACTGCCGCTGACGAATGCGGTTTACCTGCCGAACATCAATAACAATATTGCGGCGTTTCAAGCCGGGCAATCCATTCCTCATATTGTAACTCCGCCCTTTTTCGATGCGTTTGTTTGGATGGGCGGCGCAGGAACAACGTTTAGTCTGGTAGCTGCCTTGATGATCGCGGCGAAGCGGCGGGATATGAAAGATATCACGAAACTTACCGCTGCACCGGCGTTATTTAACATCAATGAACCCATGCTATTCGGGTTGCCGATTTGTCTGAATCCGATTTATCTTGTACCCTTCGTACTTACGCCGATCTTGCTGACCATTACCAGCTATCTTGCCATTGCCGCCGGAATTGTTCCGAGAACAATAGCAATGATGCCCTGGACGACTCCCCCGGTTATCGGCGGTTTCTTGGTTACCGGTTCGGTGATGGGCGGCTTGCTGGCTTTGATTAATATTGTGATTGGCATACTGATTTATTTACCATTTGTTATTCTTGCGCAGAGCCAAGGAGATAAAAAAGACCGGGACCAGGTGTCCAAGGCAGAAACGACGAGCGTCAAAGGATAGGCTCCAAAACCAATTAGAGGGAGTGTAAATCAACATGGAAGAGGTCGCAGTTAAAATTATATTGGAGAGCGGTGATGCGAGGAGTTGCGCAATGGAAGCAATTCAATGCGCGAAGTCCAAAGACTTTGCAAAAGCAAAGGAGCTTATGGAGCAATGCAACGAAAAGATCTCCAGAGCTCATGTCGTGCAAACCGGTTTAATCCAAGCTGAGGCAAGCGGAAAAAAAACAGAATTATCGGTACTGCTTATTCATGCCCAAGACCATCTTATGACTTCGATTACTGTAAAAGATCTTGCTAACGAGATCATTGAATTATATACCCATGTTCATCATCGATAGAGGATATACCGTCATTTCAATGCTTGTCTATAAAGGAGTATCGGTATGAAACAGTTAGGAATATCAGTATACCGGAATGGCGCACCGCTGGAGAATACCTTAGCCTATATCGATTTGGCCGGCCAATATGGTTTTAAGCGCATCTTCACGTGTTTAATTTCCGCAGCGGACAGAGACCCGCAGGATGTCATGGCTGAGTTTAAACAGATGACGTCTGTAGCTAAAAAACATGGCATGGAAGTTATTGCGGATGTTGATCCCTCTATATTCAGGGCTGTTGGAGCAAACTACCATGATTTATCTTTCTTTTACGAATTAGGATTGCAGGGTATTCGTTTGGATCTTGGATTCAGCGGGATGGAAGAATCGATTATGACCTTTAATCCCTATGGGCTAAAGGTAGAATTAAATGCCAGCAACGGGACCAAATACTTAGATACGGTGCTGTCCTATAAGCCCAATGTGGACCATATTTTAGGATGCCATAACTTTTATCCGCATGTTTATACCGGATTGGGTTATGAACATTTCAAGAAATGCAGTAAGCATTTTAAAGAACACGGCATCCGCACGGCGGCGTTTGTTAACTCTTCCGCCGCCGAATTTGGGCCATGGCCGGTCTCAGAGGGGCTTTGCACCTTGGAGATGCACCGCGGATTGCCCATTGAAACACAGGTCAAACATCTGTTGGCTACGGGGCTGATTGATGACATCATAATTGCCAACGCGTTTGCCTCGGAAGCGGAACTCAAGAGCGTAAGCATGGTGAACAAGGACATGTTGGAATTCAGCGTGGAACTGGAAAAAGATATTCCAGCTTTGGAGCGGACAATCGTTCTGGATGAGTTTCACTTTAACCGCGGCGACGTTTCAGAATACGTGATTCGATCAACCCAATCCCGGGTCAAGTATAAAGGCCGGCACTTTCCGCCCTTTCATACGCCGGATCTGCAGCGCGGCGATATTTTAATCGAATCGTCGCTCTATGACCGCTATGCCGGGGAATTGCATATTGCGCTGCAGAGCATGAAAAACAGCGGCAAGACCAATGTAGTCGGCAGAATTGTGGATGAAGAGGTATTCCTGCTGGACTTGCTGGAACCCTGGGCGAAATTCAAATTCCGGGTCAAGGAATAGCAAAAATCATCGCTGATTTTGTCATTATGATAACGTACCATCAGATTTGTGTATCGATATACGCAAAATTAGACTGAATATTCTGTATTTCAATAATGGAATAGGGGGTGGAGCCTTTCGATGTTCTAGACCCAGCGTCAGTTTGGCGATCCTCCGGTATTCGCTGATCAAAATGCCGGCAAGCAGGCCAAGGGTAACCGCGATCGCGCCGGCGGTCAGCGAAATTCGTAAATGATCGATAAACAGGTGGCTGAAAAATTCTTTCCGGTCAAGCAGCAGCCTGAACACATCTGTCATTCGCTTCCTCGCCCCCTTTGCGCAGTACTCTGCGCCACCCTTTCGATATGATTTACTTTATTCTGTGCGACAGGAAAATAGTATACCACGCGGGGAGAGAGCATTATTGCCAGGAGAATAGGGAGGAAGGGCGGTGCAATTGTTCGAGATCGCGGTTGAACAGGCCCGGGAACGCATATATTCTCCATGCTGCTTCGAACCGGACTGGCCTTTTACCCTGCGGCGGATTGAAACCGAATCTTTGATGATTGTGAAGAAAAGCGGATTTGCTAAACGGAAGAATTGTGCTACAATTTAAGTAACGAAAAGTCTCATAATCTCATATGTCTGTCGTCGATCGCCGGTACAAAAACTAACCGCAGGGAGGAATGGATGATGACAGAAATTACTTATCGCAAAATTTTAGTGCCTGTGGACGGCTCGAAGAATTCATTTAAAGCTCTGAACCATGCCGGACAGATTGCCAGCCGCTTTGGGTCCGAACTGGGCATTTTGTACGTCTTCCTGCCGAGGGTGGCGCTGCCGGCTTATCCGGATTTTAATGTGGGGTATATCCCGGAAACGGTGTACAGCGACCTTGAAGAGTTCGGCAAAAATGTGCTGGAAAATGCCGTAAAATTACTGCCTCCATCATTGATTGTTCACACCCGCATGGAAGTGGGCTCTCCCATTGAAATCATTCCTCAGTTTGCCCAGAATAACGGCTATGACCTGATTGTCATCGGCAGCCGCGGCATGGGAATTATCAAAGGACTGGTCATGGGCAGCGTAAGCAATCATGTGGTCCATTACGCCGCTTGCCCGGTCTTAGTGGTGAAGTAATCGAAAGAGCCATGCCATTGGATTCATCCACGGTATGGCTCTTTTTCATTACAAAGTATCCGCTGCATTTCATGGTTAACGATTAAAATTATAGGGGAAAAGAATGACTGCCCAGACCAAACTCAAACCGGTTATATCCGCTTCCCGGCGGACCGATCTGCCGCGGTTCTATTATTCCTGGCTCCAGGAGACGCTGCGGGCCGGCAATGTGACGCTTCCCAATCCTCTTTACCGGGAAAAGACCTATACCGTAGACCTGGACCCCGGCAATGTGCACAGCCTGGTGCTGTGGAGCAAAGACTTCAGTCTGGTGGCGCAAGACCCTCAGTATCTGGAGAACTATCATCTTTATTTTCAATATACCGTCAATCACTATTCTCCTGTTCTGGAGCCCCACGCGCCGTCTTACCGGGAGACACTGGGCGTTTTGGAGCAGCTTCTGGGGCGATACCGGCCGGAGCAATTCAATATCCGCTTTGATCCCATCATTCTTTCCGACCGGGGTGAACCGGATTTGACTAAAAACAAGCCGGAACAGGCCAGGCTGCTGGTTTTTGACCAACTTTGCCGGGATCTGAAAACTCTGGGCATGACCGGCTGCCGGATCACCACCTCCTTTGTGCAGCTATACCGGCATGTGGCTAGACGGTTAGCTAATTCCGGCCTGGATCTCCGCCAGCCGGACCCGGATCAGCAGGTGAGACTGGCGGCTCACTTGGTTCAGATCGCTTCCCGCCACGGCTTTATCCTCTACTCCTGTTCCAGTCCGCTGCTGTCAGGGGCGGCCGGGATTCAGCCGGGACATTGCATTGACGGCGAACTGTTAGAGAATCTGTTCGGCGGACGGGTTTCCCGCGCCAAAGATTCCGGCCAGCGGGAGGCCTGCGGCTGCAGCAAAAGCCGTGATATCGGCAGCTATGACCAGCCCTGCCGGTTTGGCTGCGTGTATTGTTATTCCTGTAAGACGCTGTAACAAGATGCCGCTGTGGACCTGAACAGTTTGGCCGGCAAACTGCCGGCGGGTTTTCCAACGCATAAATTCCCGCCCTGGATAAAGACTAGTAAAAAAGTCTTTGCTATTGCAGGAGGGAATTATGTCGGACAAGGATTCGTTTATCAAAAATACCGATTCCATTACCACCGGCACTGTGGAATCAGTGCCCGGACAGGGTCAGGCCAGCGGCTCCAACAACCCGGAAGGGCATTTTGACGTGCACGTGAATGCCCGTAAATACTATGATATTGAAAAGTCTCCGCCGCCGGACCAGATGTTTGCCTGGCAGCGGCAGCATATCCAGGCTCATGACCAAGGCAAGGAAGGCTACCCGCTGAACGTGATCATTGATCCGGCTATGCGGGAAATGTACCAGCATGTCCACGCCCAGGGCCTGACCAATGTATTCGACCGGTTTTCCCAGCAGGTCAAGATCCGCTGCAACTTCTGTTCCCAGGGGCTATCCTGCCAGCTTTGCGCCAATGGCCCCTGCCGTATCAACGATAAAACTCCCCGGGGCGTCTGCGGCGTGGATGCCCATGTGATGGTGGCCCGCAACTTTGTCTACCGCCATGTCACCATCGGCACGGCGGCCAACATTTTTCACGCCCAGCAGGCGGCCCGTACGCTGAAGGCGGCGGCCCAGGCCCCGGAAAGCGGGCTCAGGATCCGGGACAAGGAGAAACTTTATAAATACGCCGAAATGGCCGGCCTGAATACCCAAAACGACATGACCAAGGTTGCCCTGGATTTTGCCAACTGGGTGCTGACGGACATGGGCAAACCCTATTATGAAGAATCAGTTATGGTTCAGGCCTTTGCCCCGGCCAAGCGCAAGGAACTGTGGCGCCAGCTCGGGCTGTTTCCCGGTGGCGGCAACAGTGAGGTGGCTTTTGCCCAGACTAAATGCATGACCAACCTGAACGCCGACCCGGTGGACTTTCTTCTCACTTCGGTGCGCTTAGGCATAATCAACGAGTATCAGGGACTGTTCGCCCTGGATATTCTGCAGGAAATCCTGATGGGTACGCAAAAAATCCATAAGACCCGGCAGAACATGGGACTTTTAAAAGAAAGCATGGTCAACATCGTGACTAACGGCCATATGCCCCTGGTGGCCCAGATGGTGCTTGAACTGGCCTCGTCCCCGGAATGGAACAAAAGGGCTCAGGCGGCAGGCGCTGCCGGAATCCAGGTGCTGGGCCACGTCTGTGAAGGACAGCAGCTGATGAACTACGAAGGCATGCAGAGCTTGCCGGCTTATGGCGGTCAGGAAGGGGAATGGCTGTCGGAGGAATACCTCCTGGCCACCGGCGCTGTGGACCTGTTTATGTTTGACTATAATTGCACCGTGCCGACCCTGCCTTTATACGCTAAACGGTTCGGGACCAGGATGGTCAGCGTCCATGAGGTCATCCGGCTGCCCGGCACTGAAACGGTGGAATTTATCCCGGAAAAAATGCAGGAGCAGGCGGGAGCCATTCTGGAAAAGGCATTAGAGTCCTTTGCCCAGCGCAAGCAGGAAAACCGGCAGGTGTATATCCCGCCGCATACCACCGAATGCACGGTGGGCTTTAGCACCGAGTCGGTGAAACAGGCTCTGGGCGGCTCCTGGCAGCCGCTTCTTGACGCCATTAAGGCCGGCAGCATCCGGGGTATAGCCACGGTGGTGGGCTGCACCACTGCTCATTACGGCCAGGGCGGCAGCAATATCTTCCGTATTGCCAAGGGACTGATTGCCAAGGACATCTTAGTGCTGTCCGGCGGCTGCACTTCCGCCGTGATGGAGTATACCGGCCTGACCCGTCCGGAGGCGGCGGAAGAATGCGGCCCCGGTCTGAAGGCAGTCTGTACGGCCCTGGGAATCCCGCCGGTCTTGTCCTACGGCGCCTGCGTGGATATCGGCAAGATGACCCATACCGCCAAAGAACTGGCTGATGCTCTGGGTGTGGACACCAACAAGCTGCCCCTGGTCATCGGCGCGCCGGAGTATCTGGAGCAAAAGGCGGTGGCTGATGCCTGCACGGCCATTGCTCTGGGCTGGCTGGTCCATGTGGCCCCGGTGCCCTCGGTCACCGGCAGCGAAGTGGTGGTCAAGACTCTGACTGAGACCACTGAAACCCTGGGGTTGGGCAAACTGATGGTGGAACTCAGCGCGGATAAAACGGTAGAGATCTACGTGGACCACATTGAGAAAAAACGCCGGGAACTGGGGATATAACCGGAACCCGAACGAAAGAGGCGGCAGGCCAAATCTGCCGCCTCTTTCATATGGGCGTTACTGTTAGGCCGCCGGTTTGATCCGGTTTTGCCTTTATCCCGTTTCTCTGCCTATACAGGCATAACCGGTTTTCGAGCAGGTTTGACGGAGATGTGTTACAATATTTATATAAAGAAACCTTTTATTGTAAAGTGAGGCAATGATTCACGTGAAACGTGCCAGACAGATTATGCAGGCCTTGACTGCTGCGGGGTATGAGGCGTATATCGTAGGGGGAGCGGTGCGGGATATGGTGCGCGGCCTGGAACCCCATGACATAGACATTGCCACCAACGCCAGGCCGGATCAGATCCGGCAGGCGGCGGAGGAAAATGGCTGGTTCACTGTGGCAGTGGGAGAAGCCTTTGGCGTGATGATTGTGCAGGTGGACGGACAGCCGTTTGAGGTAGCCACCTTTCGCGGCGAATGTTATGGCGCCGACAGCCACCGGCCGGAGGAGGTATGGTACTGTGCGACTCTGGACGAGGATCTGTCCCGCCGTGATTTTACCATGAACGCTTTGGCCATGGACTTGGCAGGACGGATCATTGACCGCTTTGACGGTATGGAGGACATTCGCCGCCGGATGATCCGGGCGGTGGGGAAGCCTGACCTTCGGTTTGCCGAAGATGGCTTGCGAATGTTCCGGGCGGCCCGCTTCGCCGCTCAGACCGGTTTTTCCCTTGAGGCGGATACTCAGGCGGCCATAGGCCGTAATCGGGAAAGAGCCAGAGGCCTGTCCCTCGAACGGATCCGGGGCGAGCTGGAAAAAGCTCTGCTGGCGCCTCATCCTGACCTGGGGCTGGATAGCATGCTGAAAACCGGCTTGCTGGACCAATCCTGCCGGGTCAAAGACCGAGGCGTCTACGAAGACGTCCCCATTCTGCCGGAACTGATCCACCTGGACGGGCTGGCCCAGAATCCGGCCTACCATCACTTCGATGCCTGGCGCCACACTCTCGGGACCGTGCGGCTGGTAAAACCGGACTTGTCCCTGCGCTGGGCGGCCCTTTTACACGATGTGGCCAAAGGCTGGGAAGGCGTGAGGACCGTCAACCGTAAAGGGGCCTGGTCCGATCCCGGTCACGAGGTGAAGGGGGCGCAGCTGGCGTCTGCCATCCTGACCCGGCTCAGGCTGAGCGACGCTCAGGTCCGGCAGATCTCCTGGCTGGTGCGCAATCATATGCAGCTGCCGGTGGAGGAATATCTCGTGCTGCGCTGGCTGAAACAGCATGCCCGCGACTTTTCCGGCCTGGCTTCTTTCCGCTCCGCCGTTGAATCCCTTCTGGAACTGCACCGGGCCGATCGCCTCGCCGGGCATGTGGAGCCGGATCTGTCAACCTGGGAAACGGCAGCCGGTCACTTGGGCCGGATCCTGGCGACGATGCCGTTTTATCCGGCGGAACTGGCTATTTCCGGCGGTGAAATTGCTGCTCAGCTGGGCAGCGGCCCTCAGGTAAAGTCCTTTCAATCCGATTTACTGATGCGCATCCAGGCCGGACGCCTGGATCATACCAGAGAGGCGCTGCTGGCAGCGCTGGGAGCGCGGGCGCGTCGCAAAACGCAGGAATAAGATAGGCTTTTAGCGAATATGTCCATTAGACTTATATCGGCTTCTTTCTACTTTTATGGAGGAATAGAAGAATAAATGCGCGACTTTGTTCATACCAATCACCAGAACCAGATAACCAGGAAAAGGGGAAGGGACATGCGCATGATGGCGTGGATCCTGTTTGTGTGTTCATTTCTTTTGCCGGTGTTTGCCGATGCGGCCCAAGCGGCCCCGGCGGGTTACTTTGGCCGGGAAGTGCAGGTTGAACTGGCGCTTCGCTCCATGGACATTGAGGCCAAGGTGGGACAGATGCTCTTGCCGGCTTTTCGTCAATATGAAGGCAAAGACATGACCGAGCTGCCCGACTCTGTGGCTGACAGCATCCGGCGGCACCATCTGGGCGGGGTCATTTTGTTCAGCGGGAATATTACCGGTGTGGAGCAAACCGTGGGTCTCATCCATGGCATACAGCAGGCCGCCGGCTCTGTGCCTCTGTTTGTGGCTATCGATCAGGAAGGGGGTCGGGTGATCCGGCTGTCGTATGGCACCGGAATGCCAGGCAATATGGCTCTCGGCGCAGCCGGCGATCCCCGGTATGTCTTTCAGGCGGCTGAAATCATCGGCCGGGAACTGAAGGCCCTTGGCTTTAATGTAAACTTTGCACCGGTGCTGGATGTCAACTCCAATCCCGACAACCCGGTGATCGGAGTCCGTTCTTTCAGTGAAAATCCCGATGTGGTAGCGCAAATGGGCCAGTCTTATATCCGGGGCCTTCATGCTGCCGGTGTGGCGGCGGCAGTCAAGCACTTTCCCGGCCACGGGGACACGGCGATGGATTCCCATCTGGGCATTGCCGTGGTGCCTCATGACAAGAAGCGCTTGCAAGCCGTAGAACTGAAGCCCTTTCGGGAAGCGCTTGCGGCCGGACCGGATATGGTTATGACCGCCCATGTGACCTTTCCCGCCTTTGACCGTACCACTGCCATTTCCAAAAAAGACGGCCGGCCGATTCAAATGCCGGCCACTCTGTCTCATGCGGTATTAACCGGTCTCCTGCGGCGGGATATGGGGTTTGAAGGGCTGATTGTCACCGACTCCTTGGGGATGCGGGCTATTTCCGATCATTTTGGCCCGGAGGCAGCCGCTGTTTTGGCGGTAAAAGCCGGCGCCGACATCCTCTTAATGCCGCCGGACCTCTCCGCCGTCTATACTGCCTTGTTGCAAGCGGTAAAATCCGGCGATATTTCTGAGGAGAGGATTAACCAATCCGTCCGGCGCATCCTGAGGGCTAAATATGACCGGGGTATCTGGCAGCCCAAAAGCTCCAAACCTTCTCCCCGTCTCGCCACGCAGATCCGGTGGGCAAAAACCGTTGTCGCCAGTCCGGATCACCGCCGGAAGGAAGCTGAGATCAGCGAAAAGGCAATCACCCTGCTGAAAAACGAAAACCATCTGCTGCCGTTCGATCTGCGCCAGGCGCGAAACGTCCTTTTTCTGGCGCCGGGAGAAGAAAGCTACCAGGCCATCCAGCAGGCCCTGGCCGAAACAGTGGCCAAAGCCGGCGCCCGAACCGAAGTCAGCGGCGTTAAATATGAAAAATCCGGCCTGACACCTGCCATTCAACAGGCCATCGACCGGGCCGACTATATCATCCTGGCCACCCACAGCTACGATGTGGACGGTCGGACTCCCGGCCGGTCCCGGACTGCCGACTTCAGTCTGGCAACGGTAAACTACGCCAATCAGAGGGGTAAACCTCTGGCCGTCATGATGATCCGCAATCCCTATGACATGATGTACCTGACCGGAGCCAAAGCGGTTGTCGCCCTCTATGGCGGCGGTGAAGGCCCCAACATTTCCGCCGGTCTCAGAATCATCTTCGGTCTGGCCAAACCCGGCGGCAAACTGCCGGTCAGTATCCCGAATCCTGACGGGACGGGGTATTTGTACCGGTCCGGGCATGGACTGACATTTGCCGGCGGGAAATGATCCCAATAGAGGGATTCCTGTTCGCCTGCATCAGCAGCGGGAAGCTATGCGTCAAGACAGCAAAAACCTCCCGCGGTTTCCTCCGGGGCAAAAGGAAGCGCGGGCTTATGCACCGCCTAAGGTGCATAAGCTCGCGCTTTTTCTCTATACATTGCTATTTACCGATGCTTCAGAGGAATACTTGTTGCCCGTGCTCTGCTATCCCGGCAGAGCACGGCTGCCTAGCCAGGCAGGGTTTAAGGGCTATAGCTGAATGGCGCCTGTCAGCAGGCAGACAATCGTCATCACGACGGTGGAGCCGAAAGCCCACCAGAAAATATGCTTCTGATGGTCGCCCAGTTCAACGCCGGACATGCCGACGAGGATGAAGGTGGATGCGGTCAGCGGGCTGAGCGGGAAGCCGGTGGTCATCTGGCCCAGGATGGCGGCGCGGCCGATGCTTACCGGATCAATGCCGAATGCGGCGGCCGTCTGGCTGACAATCGGCAGTACTCCGAAATAATAGGCATCTGGAGTAAAGACCAGGCTCAACGGCATGCTGGTGAAGGCTACGATCAGCGGCAGGAAGGGACTGAGGGGATCAGGAATCCATGACACCAGGGTTTGCGACATGGCGGTGATCATCTTCGTGCCGGTCAGGATGCCGGTAAAGATGCCGGCGGCAAAAATCATCGAGGAGACAAAGCCGACATTTTTAGCCTGAGAGTTGATTCTTTCCAGCTGTTCTTTCGGGTCGGGGAAATTGACAACCAAAGCAATGCCAAAGGCAATCATAAACAAGACCGGCAAGGGCAGAACCGCTAGGATCAGCGAAACCACCAGCACGGCGGTCAGCAGCAGGTTGAACCACAGCAGATGAGGCCGACGCAGCTTTGCCTCTTCTTCTGTCAGAGTGATTTCATGTTCAAAGTCCACATGGAGTACGCCCAGTCTGGCCCGTTCTTTTTTGCCAAAATAGTAGGCCACGGCAAAGACCCAGATCAAGCCGACGATCATCGCCGGAATAACCGGATTGAACAAGGTCAGTGAGTCGACGTTGAGGGTCGTCATGGCCCGCGCCGTCGGCCCGCCCCATGGAATCAGGTTCATAACGCCGGCGGCGAGGCAGATGGTGCCGGACAGCACCAGCCGGCTCATTTGCAGCCGCTGGTAAATCGGCAGCATGGCCGAAATCGTGATCATGAAGGTGGTTGCGCCATCGCCGTCAAGGGCAACGGCAATGGTCAGAAACGCTGTTGCCAGCACGACCTCAGAGGGTCGCCCTTCACCAGGCGCACCAGCCGTTCAACCAGCGGGGCAAACATGCCTACTTCCAGCATCAGGCCGAAATAGAAGATAGCAAACATGAGCATGATACCGGTCGGCGCGACTTTGATAATGCCGTCGAGGATCATTTTGCCGATGGAAGCGCCAAAACCGCCGATCAGGGCAGTGATGACCGGCACAATAATCAGCGCGGCCGTTACCGACATCCGTTTGGACATGATCAGATAGAGAAAGATAAAGACCGTCAAGAACCCTAATAATGATAACATATAAAGCCTCCTTGTTTTTTAATTATTAGAAAAAATGACTTCTGAATTCATAGCTGCCAGTATCGCCTGTTGCTTTTGGCTTAAATACTAATAAGCAAGTTGTGTGCCATCTGTATAGGGCAATCAAAAATCGCCGGTTTGTTTTGTCCCTCTTAGTAAGAAAATTTGCGTAAAAAACTATTTATTCCACATTATAAAAAATTCCAAATTTTAATTTTTTATAATAATTACTTGTAACATTCTAAAAACTTATAATTCGATATTTTACTCCAATGTCCGCGTTTTATTGTATAAGGTGGCCAGCGAAATTTCCAGTTCGGCGGCAATCTTTTTTTTGGCTTCCAGACTTTGGCCGTATTTGGCGAACATTTGCCGGATCACCGCCCTTTCGGTATCCTCAAGAATTTTTTTCAGGCTGCCGGAGTGACCCAATCCCCAGCCATTTTCCCAGGTTGGGCGCAGGGAGAATGCTTGCGCATAAGCCGATTTCGGCAGGTGAATTTCCGCTACCGTATCGCCATCGCAGGTATAGGCGGAGAATTGGACGACATTTTTCAGCTCGCGGACATTGCCGGGCCAATCATAGAATAGCATCATCTCGTAGGCCAAGGGCAGAAAAGTAACTGTTCTTTTATTCTTTTTTCCCCATTCCGCCAAAAAGTTATCGGCCAGCGGCGCCAGGTCTTCTTTCCGGTTTTTCAGGCTGGGAAGCTCCAAGGTCATCGCCGACAGGCGGTAATATAAATCCTCACGATATTTTCCTTCTTTCACCATCGCCAGCAAATCCCGGTTGGTTGCGGCGATGACCCGGATGTCGACCGCTTCTTCGGTGGATTCGCCGACTCTTCTGACTTTGCGCTCCTGAAGGACTCGCAGCAGTTTGGCCTGCATATCGTAAGGGAGATCGGCAATTTCATCCAACATGATCGTGCCGCCGTCGGCCATGGCAAATAAACCTGCCTTACCGCCTTTCAGCGCTCCGGTAAACGAGCCGCTGGAATAGCCGAACAACTCACTTTCCGCCAAGGTAACATTCAATGTCGAGCAATTTACAGCGACAAACGGCTTGGCAGCGCGGGAGCTGGCATTGTGAATGGCTTGCGCAAATAACTCCTTGCCGGTGCCGCTTTCCCCGGTGATCAGGATATCTTCATCATAACCGGCCATCCGCTTGGCCAAAGCGACAGTCTTCCGAAATGCACCCGAAATGCCGATGGCATCCTGAAACGTATAGCGGGCTTGGTATAAGCTGTCAACCGTAGCCTTTAATTCATGATTTTTCTGAGCGTATTTCTCCAGTTCTCTGGACAAGTGCTTGATGCGGGCGATACTCTTGACGACCGAGAGGCCGCCGATTACCGCTCCTTCCAGCCGGATCGGCGCCATATCGACAACGTATTCGGCATCGCCTTCCTGCCGGTAGATGCCGATTTGAGCAACGCCTGTTTTAATGACCTGCGGCAGCACGCTTCCCGGCCGTACCTGCGGCAGCGACCTTCCAATAATATCCTCGCGACTGAGACCGGCTATCTGCAAATAACCGGTATTGACATAGCGCACGATGACATCCCTGTCGGCAATAAGAATGCCGTCATATACCGCTTCGATCAGACTCACCGTCGTATTAGCGGCGCTAAACAGCTTACTGATTGGCTCCATTCATGTCCACCCCCGGCGTTAACCTACTGATGACTGCTGCGTCACTCAATTATACTTTACCATATTTACGCAGCGGTTACTACCGATGCTAACGGCAGAGGCAGTCAGAAGGCTGGTTGTCGCTTTTATTGGTTGCCTTCGAATAGCTTGCCGGCGGTAAGGTCCAGCTTTTCCGCCATCGCGCTGACCTGCTGCACCGAGGAGGCGATATGACCAATCGCCTCGGCCACCTGGGTGATGGCCGCTTCAATCTGCACTGTCTGCTGATAGGAACTGGTATTGGCTGTTTTAATTTCCTGAATAATTGTTTCTACCTGCTTGATGGAATCAGCGCTGACGGCGGCCAGTTTGCGGATTTCCTCGGCAACTACGCCGAACCCTCTGCCCTGTTCGCCCACCCTGGCCGCTTCGATTGCGGCGTTTAAACCCAACAGATTCGTTTGCGCCGAGATATTCTTGATTAAACCGAGGACTTTGTCGGTTTCCTGTACGCGAAGCTGAGAATCGTGGGCCGAATGGGTCAGTGTGCGGCTGACCGAGGCAATTTCCTCGCTTTGCGCCGAGATTTCCTCACTGGTGCTGGCTAAAGAACTGATAGCTTCGGTTAGGGTTGCCGCCATTTCCTTCAATCCGTCGTAGTGTTCGACCGATTCGGTGATCGTTACCGCGCCGATGACGTCACCGCGTTCATCGAATAAGGGAGTCGCCAGCGCAATGTAAGGAATTCCCCGTACCGTTTTGTCAATGCGGGTAAAAATCCGCCGCTTTTCCTCGATCGCCCGCTTGATGGCGCTGCCCTCCCGCAATGGCTGACCGGCGGCTAAGTTGAGATCGAGATTCTTGGCGGGTATGTACAATAAGCAGGTGGTGCGGTCGGCCAGCGTCACGCCGTAATCGGCCGGAACAAGTTCCTTTAAGTGTGATAACACATAGTGATAATGGCTGAGAATTGTCTCGTGGTTTGACGGGACGGTAATGGCTTCCTTCATAAACTGAGTCACTCCTTATTGCCGAAACTTATGGATACATCGCAGCCTACATATGCATGGTAAATGATCCGCCACCGCAATAAGTTTTTGCATTCATCCTCATCTGCCTCCTTTAATCAGTATATCGGCCTAAATGCCAAAAGCCATAAATTGACCGTGATTGATGGCGCCGCTTGCTGCGATTTTCCGGTGGCGGCAATCACCGTATCCGCCGCTGCAAAAGTAGATGAAATGTTCCTTTATCTTGTTATCTTGCAACATTTATGCCAATTTCCAGGCGGATATGGTTCGGACCAATAAACGAGTCTTTAGTCCTAAAAAATTTAGTGAAATTGCTTGACATCTGTAGACGACTGGTCTATTATAAAAGTATGAAAAGTTTAACACGGAAAAAATTGATCAAAGCCGGGGCAAGAGCAATGCTTGCCAAAAGCTACAATGCCGTAGGAATCCAGGAAGTGCTGTCCGAGGTGGATGTTCCGAAAGGATCTTTTTATCACTATTTTTCCTCCAAGGAAGAGTTTGGTGTGGCCATCGTAGAATATTACGGCGAACAACTGGCTGAGACCATAAGGAAGCGGCTGTCGGACATCGGCCTTTCCCCCTGGCACAGAATGAAAGAGTATTTCCTGGGGGTTCGTTCCTATTATGCCAGCGCTGGCTGCAGTGAAGGCTGCCTGGTGGCAAAAATGGCCACCGAGATTGCCAATGCCAGCCCCCGCATCAGGATGGCATTAAAAGCGGAATTTGACAAGTGGGTCGGGTTGTTTGCCCGCTGTATTGAAGAAGCGCAAGCCCTGGGTGAAATTTCCCCGGAGCACGATGCCGCCGCCCTGGCTGAATTTATTTATACCTCCTGGGAAGGCGGGCTTATTCGGATGCAGGTCGATCAAGAGCTTAATTCCATCGATAACTTTATGGCGTATATGTTTGAATATGTCATACCGTTGCGAAAGTAAAAATGGCGAGCAGGCTTTCGCCATTTTTCACACAAGCTTTAAGACGACCGGTCTATTTTATTGCCTTAAGTGATGCCCGTCAATCTGAATGAGGAGGTGAAAGGGATGTTTATGCAAGGTATATTTTCTAATTTTTATGATGTAAATGTTGTATTTAATGTCTGGATAAAAGTCGCCAATGCCAACGCGTATTGCAACGATGTGGACGGGATCGAAAGAATCTTCTTTTCCTATACTGCATAAGGCGGTTCGGCCAACAAAATGAGAACGGCAAAACACCTCAGCCAGCATAACCGGCTGAGGTGTTTTGCCATTCTGCCGGACCAATAAAAAAAGTCTCAAATATCCTGTTCGCGATAAGCTGATATTTTCTTGCGTGTTTTTGTTATAATAGAACTCAAGTATGGCGGCATAAAAGTAAACAATGCACTTCTCAGAAACAAATAATGGAATTTTCTGATTCCTTCATGCTGCCGGAGAGGTGCAGCCTGGTTGTTTCGCATGATAACGGATGGCAGTCTGTGGAGAGGAGCATGCTTGATGTGGCCGAAAACACTGCGGAGCAGGTTGATTTTCCTGACTGCAATTGCGGTAACCTTGCCGCTGTTAGGGTCTGAATATTATACGACGCTGCATTCGGAGCAAGCCCTGATTTTAGAAAAGCAGCGTAAATTGTTTGGCATTACCCGGGTCCTGGATCACTATCTGCAAGGCGATTATCAGGATTTACTGCAAAAATATGATAAACTGAGCGCGTCGCGGGAAGAACAGATCTCATTCCTCAATCAACGGCTGCGTTCCTATACGGACCAGGTCGCAGCTTCGCATCCGGGCGTAGGCGTGGGCTATTATTCCCGCGATCTGGATGCAATCATTACCTATGGCCCCAGCGATATTTACCATGACAGGGTAGGTACGCCCATCAGTCCCTCCCATGAGGGCCGCCTGGTGATGCAGACTGGAGGCGAAAGGGTGCAGATCGGCGATCTGGTCCGCGGCCCGATTATGAACGCCATGCTTCCGATTATCCGGAAAGAGAGCGTGGTCGGTTACATCTGGGCCAATGAACTGACCGCCGACATACAGGCTGAGATTGATATAATGAAAAAACGGGTTTATCTTTCCGTCTTTTTGGGCATCTTACTGAGTTTGCTCGGCGTTGGCCTGCTGACGCCGGAAGCCATGGACTATCTGTGCAGGTATGCCTGGCCCGGCAATGTGCGGGAACTGGCTAACACTCTGGAACGGGCGGTGGTGCTGGCTCGGGGAGTGATTCAGGAAAAGGATCTTCTGCCCCTGGGGGTGGAGGGAATGGCAACCCGCCATCTGAGTATTGACTCCAGCGGCACATTAAAAGAAATCTTGCACCGCACCGAACGAAGTGTGATCATCCAAGCCTTGCAGCTCAATGGAGGGAACCGTCTGAAAACGGCTGAGATGCTGGGAATCAGCCGCCGCGCTTTATTTTATAAAATTGACGAGCACAAACTGACAGTGCCCAAATCGGCGACAGATGAGCAACTGACTGATTGATGAAGGCAATACGCTTCGGGCAGTGCAATGTAGTGCCGGAGAGTGCAATATTTTGCATGGAATTGAGACTCTATTGCGACAAATAACATTATTTTAAAGATTATATTTAATTTAAACTGAGCAATTTAGCGTCGGATAGACCTTTGCTGAAATCACAGAAGGAATCTGGCACGTATCTTGCTACTAAATATTACATTATACAAAATATAGTGTAATTTTGGAATCGAGCGACGAAAAAGGGGGTAGAAATATAAGCGTGCAGCATTAAGGAGTCCAAACCAATAAGGAGGAATGTAGAATGTTACACAAACTTGCCCGATTCTTTGTCACCTTGGTACAAAAGTACCTGCCTGATGCATATTTATTTGCCATCCTTCTTACCTTCGGCGCCTTTATTTTAGCTTGGGGTTTGACCGGTAAAAGCGCCTATGACCTGGTTTACATGTGGGGCAGCGGCCTTTACGGCATCCTGGCCTTTGCCATGCAAATGATCTTGATTCTGGTTACCGGGCATTCTCTGGCATCCAGTAAACCGATTAAAGCGGCGTTGCGAACGATGGCCAGCATTCCCAAAAACACGGAACAAGCCGCTATGCTTGCTGTTTTTGTGGCCGCCATGGCCAACTTCGTGAACTGGGGCTTTGGCTTGGTGGTAGGAGCGCTCTTTGCGCGGGAACTGGCCCGGCAGGTAAAAGGCGTAGACTATCCCTTCCTGGTGGCAGCCGGTTATTCCGGATTCGTTGTTTGGCATGGAGGTATCTCCGGCTCTATTCCTTTGGCTGTTGCCACCAAAGGGCATATTGTTGAGAATTTGACCGGCATTATTCCTGTAAGTCAGACGGTTTTTTCCTCCTGGAATTTAATTATTACCTTTGCTATGATCTTCACTTTGCCCATTCTTTTTAAACTAATGGCGCCCAGGCCCGAAGAAGCCATCGTCGTGGACCCGGCTCTGTTTACGGAAGCTGAGGAAGAGACGGCTCCGATCGGACCTCAGACATTTGCCACCCGCCTGGAAAATAGCGTTATCATCAACGGGTTGCTGGGCTTAATGGGTCTGGTTTACTTATTCGCGCACTTTTCCCAAAACGGCTTTGATCTGAACCTGAATATCGTAATATTTATATTCTTCATTGCCGGCGTCATCCTGCACAAGACCCCGATCAATTATGTCAAGGCTATGAACGAAGCCATTAAAGGCGCCGGCGGCATCGCTCTGCAGTTTCCGCTGTATGGAGGCATTCAGGGCATCATGGTTTCCTCGGGCCTGGCAGCGATCATCGCCAAGTGGTTTATTTCCTTCTCTACTGTTCATACCTTCCCTCTATTTACCTTCATCGCCGGCGGCGTCATCAACTTCTTCGTCCCCTCCGGCGGCGGACAGTGGATTGTACAGGGGCCGATTAATATTCCGGCTGGCCTGGCTCTTGGGGTTGAGCCGGCAAAAGTGGCCATGGGCATTTCTTACGGCGATCAATGGACTAACATGATTCAGCCTTTCTGGGCATTGCCTCTGTTGGGCATTGCCAAACTGGGAGTGCGGGATATCATGGGATATTGTGTGCTCACTTTATTGTGGAGCGGCATTATTATTGCTCTTGGACTGCTCGTATTATAGACTAACCATTTATTAAACCTGTATTGATTGGCTGTACGGGGCGGCGCAAGTCGCCCTTTGCAAAAAGGAGGTTACACATATGGCCCAAATAGTGTCTGTGAATCAAGCACTGGAACATCTGCACCAAGGCGCAACGGTT
>NZ_AFGF01000190.1 GCF_000219125.1 Acetonema longum DSM 6540 | reverse complement strand
CCTGATCCACGGTTCCGGTGATATCCCCCTCCGTTCTATGTTGGAAAATAATCAAGCTTGAAGTGGACATAACACCAAGATCGCCATCTACGCCACTTTGACCGATATTAAATTCCATCTGCTGCAGAAGGTACTGTACTTTTTGAGCATCATTGATCCCTTCTAGTTGCCCTTCTAACTCGACTAATTTCTGTGCGATTTCCTCCTTCTTTTTCTCTATCTTCTCTTCTGCGGTTTCTACTTTCTCCTCTTTTTTCGCTTCTTCCACGTCTTTCTCGTTTGCTGCTTCTTCCGCTACTTTTTTCCGTTCTATTTCCTTATAGACTTGGTCCACAAGCTCATCAACAATGATTTCTCTCATTTCCAGTTTTTCCGAGACGGCAACCTTGTCAAAGATATTATCGAGGGGTTGATGGGCATTGTCGGTGTCACGGCTGAGTTTGGAAAGATCGGTTTTCTCATCAGCCGGTTTATTTTCATCACTGCGAATCTCTATTGCCTCTGACGCTATGGCTGACTGGGTGGTGCTTTCTTTGCTGTCGCCGAATTCAGGGCTGCCCTTTGGACGAATGTCTTTCTCTATTGTAATTCCTGCGCTGCTGGCGCTATATTCGGACCGATTGGTGATATCGGAGAATGTAAGCGTTCCGGTTGACAGTCTGTTTTTATCCGCACTGGCCTTGCTGGCAATGACGGCGCCTTTCAGATCGGTGTTGCCTTCCACATAGATATCAAATCCTCCGTCACCGGCAAAGATTCCTGTCTGTTCATTGACACTGCTATAGTTGGACTTAATGTTTCTCTCATAGGTCGAGGCTTTTCCTCCGACTCCTTTGGCGCTGCTGTAGCTGAGGGAACCGCCTGCTGATTTATTTTTCTCCCTGTAGGTCTCCCTATCCTGCAAGCTTTCCAAATTCAGGTTCCGGCCTACATTCATATTGATGCTGTCGCCATGGGCCTGAGCGCCGATCAGGTTGGTATCCCGGCCGGAGATAATGCTGAGGTTAGTATTGCCGGTGACCATGGTTTCCGTCCAGTTTATGGCATGTTCTTCTGAATTGCCGCTGCTTTTGTTACCTTCCAGGTAGTAGCCCATACCGAGTTCTTTGCCCAAGCTGAAGCTAGCGCCAAAGCCGTAGGAGCTGCCGCTTGATTTCATGATGGAATCGGTAGTATTAGCCTGGGCTTTGAGATTGACATCTCGGGCGGCGGAAAGGTAGACGTTGTTGCCGTTGATCGAAGACCCAAGGATATTCAGATCGCCATCGGCGGCTTTTCCGATTGAATCGGTTTGGCCGCTGCCGGTGGCGATGAGGTTGATATCCCCGGAGGAGGTCAGGCTGCTGCCGCGGACTGTAGCGGCGCTGGCGGTGGCTTCGGTTTTTTGTTTGCTGCTGCTAAAGCCAGCTGTGACGTTGAAGCTGCTGCCGATATCGCTCTTTTCGGCGTTTTGGCGGGCTTCTTGGATTCCATCGTAAGCCTTTTCCCCTGACCGGTAGGCTTTGAGGCCATAAAGGGCTTTTAACCGGTCATCCTGGATGTCTTGACTCCGGTCAATGGTGTCATAGGTACCCTGGACGGATTGGAGGAAGCCGTTGCCGATGGATACGGTAAAACCGTTTTGTTTGAATTCCGTGGTGGAATGAGAGTCAAAGGTGTTGAAGGCGCCC
>NZ_AFGF01000189.1 GCF_000219125.1 Acetonema longum DSM 6540 | reverse complement strand
CTCGCCGATGCAACCCGGCGGCAGAGAGGCGTCGAAGGAAAGCAGGTCCCGGCCTCCCCATACTTTTTCAAAATACAGGCTTACAAACTTTAACGGGTACATTGAATCTTCTCATCTCCCTTTAGTGCAAAAGAGGGTTAAAAATCCGCTCCATTCTCTGCAAGGCTTCACGTACGTTCGCTCTTTGAGTCCCCAGGTTGACCCGGATGTATCCTTCACCGCCCTCGACAAAATGGGTGCCGCTTTCCACCAGGAGGTGCCAGGGGACGGGGTTGTTGACAACAAGGTTAAGACTCCCGGTCTGTTGGCGGGGTCACTTTGTAGCATAGCAGTTTCTGAATTAAAATAATACGTCCTGAAGAAATCGGCTAAAACAGGAATTCAACGTTGGAAAAGAAAACGGTTATGATAATAATCTCTTAGACACAAGAAGTGGATTTTTTGCAGGCAGAATTCATTCCGGGGATTAATAGAGAAATTATTTTTGTAAAGCCTAATAGAATGTCAACAT
>NZ_AFGF01000188.1 GCF_000219125.1 Acetonema longum DSM 6540 | reverse complement strand
GTTAAACTTGCCAAGGATAATACACAAGAAGGAACAATAGAAGAGATAAATTGGCATTATAAAAATGGAGCTCCTATGTACTATATTTCTATAAATGGAAAGCGGAAATCTACACGCTACTTTAATCAAGATTTGACTGCAGTATAGATTTGACACTAGGACGATCACCTTTTGGCATATTGTTTTGGACTGAAAAATAAACAGAAGAGCAGCGGACAACATAAGTTCGTTGCTCTTTTGTTTGTTAAGACAGAAACAAGACGATACCCCAAGCCGGCTCCGCATCAGTCCGCGCGGCCCCCAGCCAGGCTGCCGCCTGTCTTCCCTCTGCCGCCCGGCCTGCCGCTCCGCTCATCGTCTTGCCACGGGTAACGGACGAATGAACCTCTTGTTCTCACGGCATTTTTTGCCCACCT
This sequence comes from Acetonema longum DSM 6540, assembly GCF_000219125.1. Lineage (NCBI taxonomy): Bacteria > Bacillati > Bacillota > Negativicutes > Acetonemataceae > Acetonema > Acetonema longum. The sequence continues at coordinate 228 of NZ_AFGF01000188.1, read as the reverse complement.
GCCGCCACTGGCGGCAGGTGGGATGACCGGAATTATTTTTGCGGACGCGCGACGCAGGCGCGCGCGTCTAAAAACCCCGAAGGGTTTCCCCCTTCCCCCCACGACGAAAAGAAATTACGCGCTCCGGCGTGAAACGCCTGGGCGCACGCTCAAGCATGTTGAGTGTGGAGCTTTTTTGAGGGAGCCCTCCGATGTCGCAGCGGACGGCCTCCTGTAGACACTCCGTGG
>NZ_AFGF01000187.1 GCF_000219125.1 Acetonema longum DSM 6540 | reverse complement strand
GGATCGGTTACACTAAGTTGGACAGAAAAAATAAGGGCATGTAGAATAAAGGTATCAACCAAAAAGGAGCGGATCTCTACCATGTCCAACCAAGGCCGACGCACGTTTACACCCGAATTCAAAAACCAAATGGCGCAGCTCTATGAAAATGGGAAGTCAAGAGCAGCGATTGTGGCGGAATATGACCTGACCGCATCTGCTTTAGACCGTTGGATCAAGCAAGCCAAGACCACCGGCTCCTTCAAAGAGAAGGATAACCGCTCAGCAGAGGAAAATGAGCTCATCGCCTTGCGTAAAGAGCTTCAACAGCTCAAGATGGAGAACGATATTTTAAAGCAAGCCGCGCTGATCATGGGACGAAAGTAGCTATCATAAAGAACAACTGTGATAAATACTCGGTATCAGCAATGTGTGCCGTCCTACAAATCGCCAGAAGCACCTTTTACTATGAAGCGAAAGAACAACCAAATGAAGAGGAACTAACCGAAGCCATTGTGGAGATTTTCCACCAGAATCGAAAAGCCTACGGCACCCGAAAACTCAAGGTCAAGCTCCAGGAACAAGGCTTCTTCGTATCCAGACGTCGCATTGGGCGCATCATGAAGGAGCAGGCACTGGTCTCTACCTATACCATCGCTCAGTATAAGCCCCATAAAACAGCCTGTAACGAAGCAAAGACGGCCAATGTCCTGGATCGCCAGTTTGAGCAGACACAAGCTAAACGCTTCGTTGTCAGCGATCTGACCTATGTGAAGGTCCAAAACAAATGGCATTACATTTGCGTACTGATCGACCTGTTCAATCGAGAAATTATCGGTTATAGTGCAGGACCAAACAA
>NZ_AFGF01000186.1 GCF_000219125.1 Acetonema longum DSM 6540 | reverse complement strand
CGCTCTCGGAGACAGGCGAGGAATAGGGGAACTTGACAGTCGGTTAACTTTGAATTAATATATGGTTTACAAAGTGGTTTTGGTATAATCGAACGCATGCCTTGAACTGCTTTGCATCTTTTTAGGAGGTTTTTGGTTTGCGAACGAATATTTTGGCGCTTTTGCGCCGGGCTGCGGGTGGGTACATATCCGGTGAGGAGATATCCAAACAGCTGGAAGTCTCCCGCACGGCAGTCTGGAAACATATCCAAGCCTTAAAGGATGACGGTTATGAGATCGAGTCCCATCCCCGGCTGGGTTATTGTCTGCGCCGCAGCCCCGATATCCTGACTCCGGAGGAAGTCCGCCCCTTATTAAAAACTGCACTGCTTGGCCGGGAGATCGTATATATTGCCTCTATTGACTCTACCAATAATGAGACCAAGAAACTAGCCGCTGCAGGATGCGTTGAAGGAACGATCCTTTTGACGGAAGAACAGCATGGCGGCCGTGGCCGTCTGTCAAGGGGGTGGTTTTCGCCCTTTGGCAAGGGAATATGGCTGTCAGTAGTGCTTCGTCCCCGGTTTTTGCCCCAGGAAGCACCTAAGTGCACCCTGATGACAGCGGTGGCCGTAGTGAAGGCAATTCGCAAAGTGACCGGGATTCCCTGCGGCATCAAGTGGCCGAATGATATCCTGTATCAGGGCAAAAAATTGGTAGGCATCTTAACTGAAATGAATGCGGAAATGGATGCGATTAACCATGTGGTTATCGGCATTGGGATTAATGTAAACATTGCTTCGGAGGAGTTACCCCCTGATCTTGCAGCCCTTGCTACCTCCCTGCAGATTGAAACCGGACAGCCTGTATCCCGGCGGGAATTACTGACCGTAGTGCTGTATGAATTGGAGCAGGCTTACGCCCTGGTGAATACTCAAGGCTTTGATCCAATATTAGAGCAGTGGCGGCAGCTATCAGTTACCCTCGGCCAAAAAGTCGATGTCATCGGTTTGAACAACCGTTTTAGCGGCGTTGCTGTTGATATTGACCGGGATGGCGCTTTGCTGGTGGATACGCCTGCCGGGCAGGAACGGGTTATTGCGGGCGATGTTTCAATCCGTCCTGCTGGGGAGCGTTGAAAAAGGCCCTATTTCGAGGACTGCAGATAATTTTTGCAAAAATTTCATGATACAAATATAATGATATGGGAGAGAATTAACATGTCTATTCGCAATATGGTATTAGCCGGTCTATTTGCTGCTCTGCTGTCCATTTCTTCCCAGATTTCCTTTCCGATTGGGCCGGTGCCCCATACTCTGCAGCTCTTTTTCATTATGCTGGCAGGTTTGGTTTTAGGCGGCCGCTGGGGAGCCGTCAGCGTGGCGATATGGATCTTGCTTGGCGCATTCGGGATGCCGGTTTTTGCTCAGGCCAAGTCAGGTCTCCCCGAACTGATCGGACCTACCGGCGGTTTTAAATTCGGTTTTATGATGTGTGCCTGGCTGGTGGGCCGACTGACCGAACGTTCACGACTGTCTTATCCGAGAGTCGGTCTGGCCATGTTCCTGGGATTAGTTGTTACCTATGTTGTAGGACTAATTGGCTTTATGGTGAGTTTCGAATATTTCCTGGGTAAGCCAATGACCTGGGATAAAGCCTGGTATCTTGCCGTTGCGCCGTTTATACCTTTTGATGCGGTTAAGGCGGCGCTGGCTGCTTATGTGGGAGTGAAAATAAGGGGTGCTCTAAAACAGGCGGGTTATAGCGCCTGATTGCGCTGAAACGGAGGATTAACCTATCATGCTGCTTGTGTTTGATATCGGTAATACTAATATTGTTCTTGGGATCTATGATGGGATCAACTTACTTCATCATTGGCGGATTTCCACAGATCGCCAAAAAAGCGCCGATGAGTACGCTATGCTGGTGCACAGTCTGTTTAGCTATCGGGGCATGGAACGCGAACAGTTTAAAGCCATAGCCATCTCATCGGTGGTGCCGCCGGTCACTCAAACCTTGCTCCGCATGTCCCAGCGGTATTTTTCCTTGGAGCCGCTGGTAGTAGGACCGGGGATCAAGACCGGTATTAGCATTAAGTACGAAAACCCACGGGAAGTGGGGGCTGACCGGATTGTCAACGCCATGGCTGCCTATGATAAATTCGGCGGCCCGCTCATTATCGTGGATTTTGGTACAGCCACTACTTTTTGCGCTGTGGCGGCTAATGGTGATTATCTGGGTGGGGCTATCGCCCCCGGTATCGGTATTTCCACGGAAGCCTTGTTTCAACGGGCAGCTAAACTGCCCCGCATTGAACTGGCTAAGCCTCCTACCGTCATTGCCCGCAATACTGTTGCCAGCATGCAATCCGGCATCATCTTCGGCTTCGTTGGCCAGGTGGATGAAATTGTCCGCCGCATGAAAGAAGAATTAGGCGGCGATGCCTACGTGGTAGCCACCGGCGGATTAGCCAGCCTCATTGCCCAGGAATCTCATACCATTAATACGGTAGAGCCTTTCCTGACTTTAGAAGGGTTACGACTGATTTACGAACGCAATAGTCACTAAAGGAGACCAAGAGAGACATTTATGCATATAGGTTCGGTTCATATCGCTAATCCGGTGATTCTGGCCCCCATGGCCGGCGTCACTGATCCGCCGTTTCGATTGCTGGCCAAAGAAATGGACTGTGGCTTGGTCTATTCGGAAATGATCAGTGACAAGGGATTGGTGTATCAAAATACCCATACAGTGCATATGCTGACTATCAACCCCCAGGAAAAACCGGTGACAGTGCAAATTTTTGGTTCGGAACCGGAGCCTATGGCTCAGGCGGCCAAGATTGTTGAACGGGCCGGGGCTGATATTATTGACATCAATATGGGCTGCCCTACCCCCAAGATCGTCAAAAACGGAGAAGGGTCGGCTTTAATGCGCAAGCCTGACCTGGCCTATTCCATTATGGCCTCGGTTGTTGAGGCCGTTCAGGCGCCTGTGACGGTGAAAATCAGAAAAGGCTGGGATGACTCCTCGGTCAATGCTCCTCAAATCGCCCGGCTGGCTGAAAAAGCGGGAGTGGCCGCAGTGGCGGTCCACGGCCGGACCCGGGAGCAGTTTTATGCCGGTACGGCTGACTGGGAGATTATCCGGGCGGTGAAAGAAAGCGTCGCCATTCCGGTTATCGGCAACGGCGATATTCGTTCCGGTCAGGATGCCGTCAGAATGCTCGGGCAAACCGGCTGCGATGCGGTTATGGTAGGCAGAGGAGCTCAGGGGAATCCCTGGATCTTCCGCCAGATCGTTCATTTTCTGGCTACCGGCGAAACTCTGCCGGTCCCTACGGTTTCTGAGCGGCTGGCGGTGTTTTTGCGCCATTTGGATATGACAATTGCTTTTAACGGTGAATATATCGGGATTAGGGAAATGCGGCGGCATGCCTCCTGGTATACCAAAGGGCTGCCCCATTCGGCGGAAATCCGGCTGAATTTTAATCAGGCCGAGAGCCGGGAGGATTTTATCCGCGTTATCCGGGACCTTTCAGAGGAGTGAACGCCATGATCCATATCCTGCCGGTGGCTAACGGCATTTTGCCGCGCCCTGACGGCGGCCGGATCACCGGGGTCTTTGTGACGGAGCAAGTGTCTCCCATACTGAACAGAGTGAGTGTCGGTCAGGACATCCTGGTTTGCCCCTGGGTTGTTGACAGTCAAAAACTCTACCCTATCGGCGTACTCGCCCGCATCACTGACCGGAATTCCCAGATCGTAACTGATGAAACCGGTCAGCAAATACCGGTGGTTATGATTGCGCTGGAAGGAAGAGATCAGGCCCGCTGGCATACCTTGAAGATGTTGTCGGGTGCCTTGGCGTCAGGTGATGTGGAACGAATGGATTTCAAACAAAGCCGCAAAGAATATCCGGTCATCTCCGGCGCGGGCTGGCTGCCTGAGGGCGGTTATACCGAATTCCGCGCTGCCAGTGATATCCCGGTTACTCTCTACGGGAAGGACCTGGAAACCGGCGATGAAATCAGCATCCGGGCCAACCTGGGCGGCTTGGTCAGTCAGGAACAGGCCCATACCGTCGAGCACGCCATCATCCGGTCCCTGCGCACCTTCGACCTGTGCAGTCCCCGGACCCTGGCCGAATCCATCATCGTGGAAACCGGCGAGTTAAAACGCTCGGTAGAAGCCGGTTTCCGTTTCGGTCTGCCGGAAGTCCTGGGCCGGACCAGCACCGGCATCTGCGGCAACCCCATGACCAATCTGGCCCATGACTTCTTCGACAACCTCTCCGCCGGCCGCACTCTGAACGAATCTCTGGCAAAAGCCCGCCTCAGCGCCATGTCCCAGCTCACTCAGGATATCGGTTTGACCACCCAGCCGGGGATACGAGTGCTGCAGGGATTAAAAAAAGGCATGAGCCATGATGATACGCCATTGAGAACAGAGACGGCTAAAAAAGTAATCGCGCGTTTTCCCTTAGACCCCTGGCGGGCCTAACCCCGTGACACAATGAATAAAAGTCTGACGGAGCTGTTTTCATGCAGCTCCGTTTTTGTCTGCACCCAGCAGGATCTCTCGCCTGGAAAAATATCGACTCAAGATAATCAACCCACGATAATCTGCGGCCGGTCAAACCTGGAAAATTTGCAGGATATACAATCCACTGACAGAACTAGCCTGGATAGGACATGATGATATGAGCGGTTATTCCCTGGACCATTACGCCAACGATTTGCGTATGGGCTACTATCATCTAAGCCAGGGTTCTTACGTCAATGCTACATAACGTTTTGCGGCCGCATTGAAGATCAATCCTGGCGATGAGGCGGCATTATGGGGACTGGTGCAGATTAGCCTAAGGATCGAATCCTCAGGCGCATAAACTAATAGTTTTAAAAATTTAGCCGGAGCTGCCAAGGGCGGCGACTCCGGCTTTTGGCCTGCCCGGCAGGGGAGAATTAAAGAGGCAGCTCCTGCGGCTTCTTTAAATTTACTATTCCTTTATAATATAGTATAATTTCTTTGCCACATAAATGATAATGTATATCATTTTCAATCTTTGAGGTCAAAATTGTACCCTTTCAAGACGGGACAGGTCCTATAAGACGATCTACCCATGGAACTTATGGAAAGAAAAGGAGGCCCTATGAAAAAGATTGCTTTTTACGGCAAAGGCGGCATTGGTAAGTCTACTACGACCTCTAATCTGTCGGCTGCCTTGTCGACAATGGGATTTAAGGTCATGCAGATTGGCTGCGACCCTAAGGCTGATTCCACCAAAAATCTGATGCGCGGGCGAGCTATTCCCACAGTGCTTGACACCATGAAAACGAAAAAAGCAGACATTACTCTGGCCGATATCGTCTTTGCAGGCTATAACGGCGTGCTGTGCGTGGAAGCCGGCGGGCCCACGCCGGGCATCGGCTGCGCCGGCCGCGGTATCATCACTGCCTTTGAAAAATTGGCAGAATTAAAAGCGTTTGACTATTTTACCCCGGATATTGTCATTTATGATGTCTTGGGCGATGTGGTATGCGGCGGCTTTGCCATGCCCATTCGGGAGGGTTATGCCGAAGATGTCTATATCGTCACCTCCGGCGAGATGATGTCCCTCTACGCCGCTTCTAACATATCCAGCGCCATTCGTCAGTTCAGCGGCCGCGGGTATGCCAGGCTGCGGGGTTTGGTTCTGAATGCCAAAAACGTGGATTCGGAAAAAGAACTGGTAGCCAAGGCAGCCCAGGAAATCGGCACCCAAATTGTGCAGTATATTCCCCGGGATGCTCATGTCCAACAGGCGGAAAATGCCGGCTGTACGGTGGTCGAAGCCTTTGGCGAATCCGATATGAGCAAAGTATACCGGGAATTGGCGGAAAAAATCAGTTCATAACTACTTTTTGAGCTTTCCCATCGTGAAGACAGGGTATCGCAGACCTAAAGCGTTTGTGATACCCTGTTTTATTTTAAGTGAACGCGCTTTTTCTCTTTAATATTTTTTAAAGAAAAAATGCTGAAAATTGAAAATACTAAGAAGATGTGGTAGAATATGTATGTACACAATAATGTGCACATATACTATGCTGGAGCGGGACTGAGGATCGATGGCGATGCTGTTGAGGATTGGCGATAAGTTGATTAACCGGCAGAAAATCGTCCGGTTACTGGATGCTATCCTGGAGATGCGGGTCCGGGGATTATCGCAGCAAGAGGTGGCGACCCGGATCGGGATTGACCGTTCGGTGGTATCCCGACTGGAGACGCTGGGAGAGGTTCGTAAGGGGAAACGGATCGCCCTGGTGGGATTTCCGCTGGAAAATTGCGCCGAGCTGCGCCAAATGGCCCGGCAGGAAGGGATTGAATACTGCCTGGTGATGACAGAGACCGAGCGGTGGAATTTTGTCCTGCATAAAACCGGTGTAGAATTGTTTGAAGAGATTATGCGGATTATCACCAACCTGCGGCAATTCGACATTGTGATCATCCTGGCCTCCAATAAGCGGATTCAGCTAGTGGAAGCCTTGTTGGACAAAGAAGTGATTGGCTATGAAATCGGGGAATCTCCTATTGCTGAAGATAAGTATGTGAGCCTTGATTCAGTAAGATCGATTTTGGCCCATTTGCGCGATGACTGAAACGCGATTTGCAATTAGACAGCAAAAAAATGATTAGGTGAGGAAAACAGCATGAAACGGATCGTTAGCATCAGCCTGGGCTCTTCCAAGCGGGATCACCGGGTGCAATGGCAGTATAGAGGAGAAACCTTTCTGATCGAGCGGATTGGCGCCGATGGAGATACGCAAAAGGCAACGGCACTGATCCGGGAATTGGACGGTAAGGTGGATACCTTTGGCCTGGGGGGCACTGATCTTTATCTTTATGCCGGGAAAAGGCGTTATATATTTAGTCAATCAGCGGCCATAGCTTCGGCGGCACGACAGACGCCCATCGTCGATGGCAGCGGTATAAAGAATACCCTGGAGCGGCAAACGGTGGAGTATTTGCGATGTCAGCACGGTTTTGAATTTGCCGGCAAACGGGTGCTGATGGTGTGCGCAGTGGACCGGTTTGGCCTGGCGGAAGCGCTTAGCGCTGCAGGCTGTCGGACCGTATTCGGCGATTTGATGTTTGGGTTAGGGCTGCCGGTACCCATTGAGACCCTGACCGGTTTGGCCCGGCTGGCCAGCATGATGGCACCGCTGGTTACCAGGCTGCCCGTTAGTCTGTTTTATCCCACCGGTGACAAGCAGACAGTCAATAATCCCCGTTTTAACAATTACTTTCAGCAGGCGGACATTATCGCCGGTGACTGGCACTTTATCCATCGCTATATGCCGCGGGAACTGCCGGGAAAACTGGTGATCACCAATACCGTGACGACGGAGGATGAGCAGTTTTTGCGCCAGAGAGGCGTTAAAACTCTGGTTACAACCACACCGGATATGGGGGGCAGGTCCTTCGGCACCAATGTGCTGGAAGCCGTCCTGGTAGCCCTGGCCGGTAAGAAGCCGGAAGAATTGAAAGCAGACGATTATACCGCGCTAATTCAGGAAATAGGATTGGTGCCGAGCGTCCGGGACCTAGTATAGATTTGGTAAAGGCTCCGAAGGAGGGTTTTTATGGAAAAATTCGGATTTATCGTACATCCGATCGTAGCCAAAGATTTTTCACGGAAATTTTCTTTTGCCAAAAGCTGGTCCGATGGTTTTGTTGAAGGAATTATGAAATACATACCGCCAGTCAAGGTTTCCCATATCACTGGACTGGAATCGGACCATGCAGAGGGTGAAGGCTGGTTTGTCGGCTGCCCTCTGACTTCCCGGCAATTTGTCTCTTTGCCTGAGCCATACGTGATTAATAAGATCATTAAAGCCGGCAGGCTGGCGGAAAAACTGGGAGCTAAGATCGTGGGCCTGGGGGCGTTCACTTCGGTGGTGGGGGATGCCGGCGTAACTATTGCCAAAAACCTTAACATCCCGGTGACTACCGGCAACAGCTACACGGTAGCCACTGCCCTGGAAGGCGTCAAAAAGGCGGCTGAGCTGATGGAACTTTCCCTGGACCGGGCCAATGTGCTGGTATTGGGAGCCACCGGCTCTATCGGCGCGGCCTGTGCCCATATTCTGGCCCAGGACGTGCGGTACCTTACCCTGGTGGCCCGCAATGAAGCAAAATTGGAGAAAGTTGCTATACAGATTTTGCGTTCTACAGGATTAGCCGTTAGGATTACGGCAAATACTAAGTCTGCTCTGAAAGCGGCTGACATCATTATCGCCGTAACCAGTGCGGTGGATTATCTGATTGAACCTGAGGACTTAAAACCCGGCGCCATCGTCTGTGATGTGGCCAGGCCGCGGAATGTTTCCCAGCAGGTAGCAAAGGTCCGTAATGATGTTCTGGTCATTGAAGGCGGAGTAGTGGAAGTCCCCGGCGAGATCAAATTCGGTTTGAATTTTGGTTTTCCACCCGGCACAGCCTATGCCTGCATGGCTGAAACTATGATTCTGGCGTTGGAGAGGCGGTATGAAAACTTCACCTTGGGTCGCGATCTTACGGTTAAACAGGTAGAAACCATCAAGCAGCTGGCAGCCAAACATGGCTTTAAAATGGCAGGTTTCCGCAGCTTTGAACGGGCACTGACCCATGAAGAGATTTTAACCATTAAGCAAAACGCCGCGCTTCGTTTGCAGATGCGAGAGATGCTTGCATCTCGGGGTTAGGAGGAAAACAAGTCACTTTTTGGGCAGTCAGTAAGAACTTTGGAATAGCAGAAGTCCGAAAAGGGATGTTTTCCGAGTCTGCGAGCAGGGAAAACAAGGAAACGGGAGGGAATTGGCTAGTAATTATTGACATAGTTCAAATTTATGCCTATAATATGCATAATGGTGGTGATATTCGGACTCGCAAACTCAAAAGGGCGCAAGCGTTTGTGGGTTGCTATACATTTTGATGCCAGGAAGGCTGGTAATCGGATGTCGCTGAAAAGATAGGAAGTGTCAAGTTGCTTCAGACTTGACACTATTTATATTGCCTCATGCCCAGTTGGCTGGACGATTCCAAGGTTTTCCGCATATAATAAGGGCAATAGCATTGGCTTATATCGAAACGCGAGGATAAAGGAGAGGTAAGTCCATGGCAGAAAAAGAGACTATTCTTACAATCGACGGCTTAAAAAAGATAGAGCAAGAATTAGAGCATTTAAAAGGGGTAAAACGGCGGGAAGTGGCCGAACGGATCAAACAGGCGATTGAATTTGGCGATATCAGTGAAAACTCTGAGTACGAAGACGCCAAGAACGAACAGGCCTTTATTGAAGGCAGAATTCTGGAAATGGAAAAAATGCTTCGCAACGCCAAGATCATCGACGAAGGTGAAGTTGGCGGCGATACTGTCATCTTGGGTTCTACTGTGACCCTCAATGATATTGAATATGGCGATGAGGAAACCTATACCATTGTAGGATCAGCCGAAGCCGATCCCAAACAGAACCGCATCTCCAATGTCTCTCCGGTAGGGGAAGCCATCCTGGGGAAAAAGGTTGGCAGTATCGTGGAAGTCAATGTGCCGGCCGGTATTTTGAAATATAAAATCGTTGGTATTAAAGGCAACTCCAATTAGTTAACGGCAAACGCAGTAAGTATGGGGGAGTAACCGCAAATGAATGAACAGGATCAAACTATAGAGCAAGTACAGGCCGAGGAAGAACTCCACGAATTAATGAAAGTACGCCTGGACAAAATGGCGGCGATTGCGGCCAAAGGCATTGAGCCTTTTGGCCGGAAATATCAGGCCACCCATCACGCCCAGGATATCATCGACCAATATGCGGCATTGGAAAATCAGACAGTGAAACTGGCCGGGCGTCTCATGTCCGTTCGTGGTCACGGCAAGGCCAGTTTTGGTCACCTGATGGATATATCCGGTCAGGTCCAACTGTATTTTCGCCAGGACGTACTGGGTGAAGAGGCTTATGAACTGTTTCACTTGGTGGATATCGGGGATATTATCGGCATTACCGGAGTGGTGTTTACCACTCAGAAGGGCGAAATCAGCGTAAAGGTCACTGCATTTGAGATACTGGCCAAAACTCTGCGGCCCCTGCCGGAAAAGTGGCACGGCTTAAAAGATGTGGAGACCCGCTATCGGCAGCGCTATCTGGATTTAATCGTCAATCCGGATGTGCGGCGTACCTTTATCCTGCGCAGCAAAATCATTAAAGCCGTGCGGGCTATTTTGGATGCAAAAGACTTCCTGGAAGTAGAAACACCCATGATGCACCCCATTGCCGGCGGTGCGGCGGCTCGACCCTTTGTGACCCATCACAACGCCTTGGACATGGATCTATTCATGCGGATTGCGCCGGAATTATACCTGAAGCGGCTGATTGTCGGCGGCTTTGAGCGGGTGTATGAGCTGGGCCGGGTATTTCGCAATGAAGGGATCTCTATCCGGCATAATCCGGAGTTCACCATTATGGAACTTTATCAGGCCTATGCCGACTATAATGATGTTATGAGGGTCACCGAAGAGGTGGTTGCGGGCGTGGCCCAACAGGTCCTGGGAACCATGAAAATTACCTATCAGGGCCAGGAAATTGATCTGACCCCTCCCTGGAACCGCCTGACCATGAGCGAAGCTATTAAAAAGTACGGCAATGTGGACTTTGATTTTGATACAGTGAAGACTATTGAAGAAGCCAGGGCCATCGCTAACCGCCTGGGAGTCAGGTTTGAGCAGAAAGACGGTATCGGCGGCATCCTTAACAACGTGTTTGAAGCCGTGGCGGAAGAACATCTGATTCAGCCTACTTTTATCATGCATCATCCCACCGAAATTTCGCCTTTGGCCAAGCGTAATAAGGACAACCCGAATATTACTGACCGGTTTGAAGCCTTTATTTTCGGCCGGGAAATGGCTAATGGCTTTTCTGAGTTAAATGACCCCATCGACCAAAAAGAACGGTTTATGAAGCAGGTAGCCCAACGGGAATCCGGCGACGATGAAGCCCATATGATGGACGAAGACTTCGTCACCGCTCTGGAATACGGCTTGCCGCCCGCAGGCGGGTTAGGCATCGGTATTGACCGTCTGGTCATGCTTTTAACTGACAGTTACTCCATTAGGGATGTGCTGTTATTTCCCCATATGCGTCAGAAAGAATAAGCCGAATCGTGTTTTAGAGTGGGCTGCTTAACTGCCCACTCTTTTGATTTAAAAACAGGAATTCACCACAGTAAATATGCAAAATTAATTTTAGTTATAGCGCTAAATTTATGGAGCAACAGAAAAGCGGCCTGGAATAAGCTACTTATAAGGTAGAAAAAAGGTGGAGAAAGGGCATTTTGCTGTTTATGGAATACATATAATTTCAAAAAATAAACATTTAATAAAATAAATGGAAAATAACGGTGGAAGATCTCGAAACTGCATATATTGACCGCGCTAAAGATACAAATCTATACGATTAAAAAGAATACATCGTCAATGGTAAATGAATTGAGTAGAAAAATAAGCGTCCGATCAGGAGGAAGCGATGTGCTAATTGCATTTTTTCATGGTCTTCTTTTAGCCTTGGGACTGATCCTGCCGTTAGGTGTGCAAAATGTGTTTGTCTTTACCCAGGGGGCAGTCCAGCCAAGTTACTGGCGGGCCATGCCCGTCGTCTTAACAGCGTCTCTTGCTGACACCTTTCTGATCCTGCTGGCAGTGCTTGGCGTGTCGGTTGCAGTCCTGCAATTCTATTGGCTGAAGTTGTTGCTGATCAGTGCCGGTTTTCTTTTTTTGCTGTACATGAGCTGGGTTACCTGGAAAAGCAGCGCATCCTCTCGCAGCCGGCAGGACCAGGCTCTCTGGAGTCTAAAGCGGCGCATCTTTTTTGCTTTATCGGTATCACTGCTTAATCCGCATGCAATTATTGACACCATCGGGGTGATTGGGGTAAGTTCTCTGGCATATACAGGGCTGGCAAGGCTGGCTTTTACTCTAGCCTGTATCCTTGTTTCCTGGGTATGGTTTTTTGGATTATCTTTAGCTGGTCGATTTACCGGCCAGGCTGATTCATCCGGACGTCTACTGCAGGGATTGCAGCGGTTTTCAGCCGTGATTATTTTTGGCTGCGCCATCATTCTGCTGGCTGGCGTTGAAAAAAGTTTATAAAGACTATTGACAGGACTTAAGACCTCATGCTATATTATAAAAGTCGTCAATACGACAGGGAAAAAATAAATATTGACACAGAGCAAGAGAATGTGTTAATATAATCAAGCTGCGTTCGCAAGAACAAAGCGAGAAACCAAAAATGGATATTGACACAACATCAAACGTTGTGGTACAATATAAAAACGTCGCGCTACTGCGACAGAGCTCCTTGAAAACTGAACAATGCAGGTAAGAATGAATTATGCCAGATGTGCGGGTCTGTTTTTCGGAACAGACAGTCAATAAATCATTTTGATAGTTAAGAGCCATCAAGGCTCCATAAATATA
>NZ_AFGF01000185.1 GCF_000219125.1 Acetonema longum DSM 6540 | reverse complement strand
GAGTGCTACGACTACGGGAGGAACTAGTCAAGTAGCTGGCCAATCTGAAAAACTTGCAGGCTCTAACATTAATCATGTTAATGGTGCAATCGGAGAAGCACGTGGATACAATCAAGCTATTGCTAATGGTGAAATAGGGATTCAAGCACCTGGCAAAGTAACCGCAACAGGTCCTGATTTTATCACCTATGACCCTCTGCACCAAACAATAAACGTTTGGGATTCTAAATTTTCTTCAACTGGCAGATGGCCTAGTTCGGCGCAGGGATTTGGTAGTCAAGCATGGTTAGATGAAACTAAACAAGCAATAGCTAAAATTACCGACCCTGTTTTAAGGAAACAGGCGCAAAATGCATTTAACAATGGTAATATTGAATGGAAGATATTTGAATGGCCCAAATAATGGAGGGAAATATGAACTGGAAGGAATTAATCGATGTAAAAAAATTCACGCCGAGCGAAGAGATTTTTAAAAGATTTGGGTTCCCCAAATTTAAGCTTGGTAGTAGGCCTGTTTACTATATGGGAAATGGTTTTTTATTAGGGTTTTCATCCAAAATGTTTAAGGTAGATAATAGTAATCGAGTGGAATATGGAGAAGAGGGTGAATATGCTCTAAGAGTACATTATTTCAAGAATAAGCATGATGTAGAAGCAATTTTCAAGATTAAAAATGAACCGTTTCCTTTTGATGAAGATATATTAGGAAACAGAGATTTTGAAATTATTGAGGAAATAGAGACAAACTCTACCTTTGAGCATGTTACAGCTTGCCTTAGAGCTAAGTCTAATGCGGTATATTACCGTGAAGGTGAAACTAGAGCATTACGCGATGGGGCATTTGTTTTTCAAAATAAATTTGTAACTTGGGATAACTATACGTTTCTATTCTTTGATACAAGTAAGAAGGCAAAAATGAGCGGATTTGAATATACATTTAAGGAATAAAAATGAGTTGACACCAAGGAGATCACCTTTTGGCACATTGTTTTAAAGTAACCAACAACCAGCGGGGCAACGGACAAATAAGTTCGTTGCTCCGCTATTTGTTAGGCAGAAACGAATGGATACGGGAACGGTGGGAACCGGGGGTTGTTCGTGATGATACCCCAAGCCCGCTCCGCATCAGTCCGCGCGGCCCCCAGCCAGGCTGCCGCCTGTCTTCCCTCTGCCGCCCGGCCTGCCGCTCCGCTCATCGTCTTGCCACGGGAAGCGGGGAAAGGAAGAATTTAAACCCGGATTTTGCTGCCGCGCGACGCAGGCGCGCGCGTCTAAAAACCAGAAGGATTCCCCACTTGCCCCCACGACGAAAAAAATACGCGCTCGGCGTGAAACGCCTTGGAAACTCCCGAAGGTTGGTACCACCGCTACAACACGTGCGACAAAGTCGAACCGCCCCTTGGCGCATGCACAAAGGACCTCTG
>NZ_AFGF01000184.1 GCF_000219125.1 Acetonema longum DSM 6540 | reverse complement strand
AGCGGCTTTGGCCGGGCCGTCCACTACACCTTGGAGCAATGGCCGTATCTGGAGCGCTATCTGTGGGACGGGAACTTAGAAATCAGCAACAACCGGGCGGAACGCAGCATCAAACCCTTTGTCATTGACCGCAAGAACTTTCTGTTCGCCAATACGCCCCGCGGCGCCAAGGCCAGCGCCATTGTCTTCAGCATCATCGAAACCGCCAAAGAAAACGGCTTACATCCTTACAAGTATTTGACCTATATTTTCAAGAATGCACCC
>NZ_AFGF01000183.1 GCF_000219125.1 Acetonema longum DSM 6540 | reverse complement strand
GAATGAAAAAATTGGGCCTATCTGATAGGTCTCCATCGGGGTGTGACAGCTTCGAAACTTTCCGATTTCGTCTTTGCGTTAATTGCCGTCAGAATATCTAAATCCCGCAGTATTCGAGCGGATTTCGTCAGAACCGCCAGGCCGAAGCCATATTTTTCAATCAGTGCGAGACATTCCCGCGTTATCTGCAAATCATCTTCCAAGGGAAGGTATGGGTCACACATCGCTCCGGTGCTAATCATGCACGGTTTCCTTATGCGGCGAAGCTGCGCTTCAAGGATTCGCGGGGCGTCGCGCTTCACCTCGATGTCTTCGAAGTCGTGGTTTATCTGATAACAGGCACTCCGGCTATCGCAATAGATGCAGCCGTGCGAGCAGCCACGATACAGGTTTATTCCTTTCTGTGGGGAGAGGATAGTTTTGTAATCGGTATAGTGCATCATGAAGCCTTGTATGTCTTGATGTGCGCCTTAATCTTTTTTATCGCCCAGTCGTAATGGCTCGACGTTTCGGAAACGCAGTAGCTTCCGAGAGTTGACGTTCCAGCCCAAGGCAAGCATCCCTTTTCAAACAGTTCCTCGTTGGAGAAGCCGTCAATTAACACCATGACTTTCTCGTGGCTCTCGCGGAGCATCTCCTTGGATGTCTCATAAGGTGTGGACTGGTGTTTCTTCCAAAACTCCACGTTCATATCACCGTATGTTCTCCAGTTGTAAGGCGCGGGCAAAAACGACTTTGCTTTGCCGCTCCGGTTGGCGTTCACCCAGTCCAGCAGCAACTGGTGCCATTCATACAGATGGACAAGCACGTCACGCAGATTTTTATCGCGTTTCCAGTGCGCTTCTGTGCCGATATCGTCGCCGAAATTGAACGCTGCGTTCTGCCCGTCGTTTGTCATAGAGCCGATGAGCTTCCACATCTTCTCAAATTGTTCGTTAGCCGCCTTGATCAAGTCCGGCTTGGCTGCAGGTCTGGGCATAGTTTACCTCCTGTCGAAACCTCACGATTAGCTTTTATTTGAACCTGTGCAAATTTTGCACAGGTTGACTCCTTATCCAGTTCTTCCTCGCATAGATGTTCGAGAGATGTTTCGTAATGACACTGCGGTCTGTTTCAAATAACTCCGCAATCGCTTTCTGGATCATCCAGAAGTTTCCGTTTTCGAAGCGTACCGAAACGCTCACATTACCGCTGTCTGTTGTATATAAAATGATTTTCTCTTCCAGATTCATCTCAGATCACCTTCACTTATTTTAGCGCACGTAGCGCCTGGTTTTATATAAATAAATTACCTTATAAATACAAAAGTTCCTGCAAATATCAAAATCTTTGCAGGAACTTCGACTATTTTTTTGCCGTTAGCTCTGATACGGTTCTCCCCTCCAATCTTCATCGTCCGATAAATCTGCTCTACCAGCAATAACCATTCCCCTAAATTGAAAATTTGAACACAAAAAT
This sequence comes from Acetonema longum DSM 6540, assembly GCF_000219125.1. Lineage (NCBI taxonomy): Bacteria > Bacillati > Bacillota > Negativicutes > Acetonemataceae > Acetonema > Acetonema longum. The sequence continues at coordinate 13,342 of NZ_AFGF01000183.1, read as the reverse complement.
GGAGTATCGAGCGATGATGTCTGCCATATTTGATTGTGTCTGACAGCATATCTAAGCCTCCGGCTTATTCCTTTACTCTTTCCTTGCCCGCTTCGGCCAGCCGATACTTTTGCATTCGGCTGTTCGGCTTGTCGGGTACGGTCATTTCTATTAAGCCCTCGTCTAAGAGCGGCTCGATGTGCCGCTTGAACGAGCGTGAATCGCCGTTCATTCCGATTGCGGCAAATATATCTTTGCGCGATAAAGTCTTATTTTTAAGCGCGTTCAGCACGGCAAGCTGCGTGTCGGAGAGTTCGACTTGGTGCTTATCTTCGTGCTTAACTTGGTGCTTTGCTTGTTCTGCGATGATTTCATAAATCGCGGAAAGCGTAAATTCAATGAACACGCCGGAATCGTTGGCTTTGCTTGCGTTTTCAATCGCCTGATAGTACTGCGGCCTATTTTGGTACAGCACCGATTCCATCGGTATCCACGCGAAAATTGCGTTCCATTTGGCGAGCAGGAGCGTTTGCCATAACCGGCCCATACGACCGTTACCGTCCGAAAACGGATGGATGGTTTCGATTTCATAATGCAGAATCGCGCTTTTCAGCACGGGGTGCAGTTCCGAGGCTTTCGCCCAACCGAACAAATCTTCCATGCTGTATAGCGGGTGACAAGGGGGTAATAGCTGATGAACAGCAGCTAAAAGAAGAGCCGCCGCACCGGATGACGCATAGGCCCGGAACAGAGGCTCTGTCTTTGGTATTTAATGGCATATAATGGGACAACTCTGCCATTACTTTTGGACAGCCTTGGATTCTCAAATTGGAGGCGAATATTCTCCTTTACTTCTTGTGCTGAAGTAGGTTAAAGAGTTGAAAGGAACTGCTTCACCTGCTGAAAAGAAACTCGCTCTTGCTCTAACCGGACGCCCTTGCCCCACCTATTGTTTTGAAGTGAACAGAGTAGCTGATTTTCATCCGAGGTTAACCGAGTGACTTTCCCCAAAAAAGGTTTATCTTCCACGCTCCAGAGATCGCGGTACTTGAGCAGGGTGTTTTCATCCATGAGCATCGAACAAGTCTGCGGCAGGAAACTTCGGACTTGGTCCAAAATGGCCAATCCGTGGGTATCAATATCGCCCCAATAATAGATTTCTTTCTCCTGTAACCAGGTAACAGCCTTCAATACATCCACACTGTATCCCAGTCCGAAGATCACCAGACTGCTTCCGGCGTCCGGAAAGCATAGTCCGTTGATTTCATTCTCGGTAATAAAGACCCGGGTTACATCAGGTTTTAGCAGTATCAGCTGCTCCACCGGAATTGTCAGATCAGAAAGACCCTGAATATATTGCGCCTGATCCAGCAATCGCATTCTTATCTGGACCGGCTTGACCCGCAATCCGAATCGTTGCTCAAAAGAAGTGGCGCTGTGGTTAATTGTCTCTTCCGGCAAAACGATATTCAGTAGTTCCGTTAAAATTCCCTTTCGCTGTTCAATAAACTTGGTGTCAATGCCGGGAATATCCAATTGCCGCATATATAATTGGCAATTGGGATTCAGTGAAAACCATTTCAAGACAGCCAATATGCCTGTCCAGTCGTCGCCGACAGCCAGTACCTTATGAGGGTGTCTACCGGCCCATTCCAGTAATGCGGGCCATTCCGCCGACAATCTCCCGAGAATCTCCAGGAATCTGTCCGCTTCCCGCTCTTTTTTCATCAGGCGCAGGGCATCCCGCACTGTCGGAACAACGGCATGGGTCGGCAGAAGATTGCGACCGGACTGGCGATGCACCATTTCCTTCTCGATCAGTTCATAGCCAAAACCCGTATTCTGCTTGCTATGATCCCTAAGCTGTCTAATCCAACGGGAAATTTCAGCAAAGTTTTCGTTCACATCGTTGCTTTTCGGTCTTTTCAGCGGTAAACGGAGAGGAAATAAATCCTCCTCTATGAGCAGCGCCTGCAGAATCTTGCCAGAATCCCATTTCTTTCTCAGTTCTTCCCGGATCCATTGCGGATCAGACCACCCGGTGGACATAGCGCGCTACCTCCCGGGCCTTCCGTTCCTGCTCGTATTCTTCAATGGAGATATTTCGCAGCATGGACCGATGTCTGATATCATCATGATGCACAAAGCCTACATGAGCAATGAAGTGAGCAATGGTGGGGATCTTAAGCAACGGCGTGACAATCAGCAGCTGTAGATCCAGCTTTTTAAACAGTTCCAGCCCAAACCGCGCCGACTCGTCCGAGCTCTTCAGAAAAGCCTCGTCGATGACGACAAAACGGAAGGATTGCGGCCGGGAATCCTGTCCCTCCAAGCCGAAATGGTAGACCAGACTAGCCGCGAGAATCGTATAAGCCAATTTTTCTTTCTGACCGCCTGATTTTCCGCCCGAATCCGTATAATGCTCATATTCCTCATCAGTTTCGCGCCACCGTTCCGAAGCGGCGAATAAAAACCAGTTGCGTACGTCAATCACCTTTTTAGTCCAGCGCGCATCGCTTTCCGTCTCGCCGGGCCTGCCCCGGAAACGTTCAATGATAGCTTTCACCTGCAGGAACTTCGTCTCCGCGTATTGATCATCGCTGGATCCGGTCAAGGCCCCTTCCGTACAGGCTTTCAGCTGTACCCGGAAAGCCTTGATATCGCTGTCATAGGTTTCGTCATGTTCCAGACGGATATAGCGGCCTTCGTCATAGTCAATGGCGCTCAAAGAGCCGTTGATTTGTTCAATCCGACTTTTAATAGTATCTTGTTCCTGCTTTAATTTGGCCTGGAATAAGGCAATCTGATTGATCGTGTTTTCATGCAATAATTGCTTAAACCGCTTTTCAAACCGGGGCAATCCGTCGCTTTCCAGTTGCGCCAGCATGCGGTTATATTCCGGAAGGCTTTCCATACTTGGATCCACTTCTCTTGTTTCTTCGGCGTACTGATTGTTGTATTCGGACATGGCCTTGATAATTTTTCCTCTTAGCTGACTAATCTCCCTTGCCAATATGCCGCGTTCTTTCTCAAGCCAGTCCCGGTAATCCCGTTCCAGCGCGATTCTGCTTTCCAGGGTTACTTTCTTATTTTGCAAAGCCGTGCCTTTGTTTTTTTCTAAAAAGGGATATTCCTCTTCCTTCATTGCCGGCGCAGTTTCCGCAGCGGTTGCATCCGCCCGCTCCTTATCTTGAGTAAGGCTTCCCAGCCTGTTTTCAAGCGTTGTCTCCTTTTTGCCAGCCTTTTTTAAAACATCTTCCTGAGTTTTCTTCATTTCCTCCAGTTCAGTCAACCGGTGCTGCAGTTCTTGCAGCACATCGCTTCCTTGTTCTATTCTCTTTCTTCGCTCTTCTTTTTCATCGATTTCTTTTTCCTTGGAACGGGTATCAATGTCGGCAAAACCGGTGATTCCTTCCATAGTGACGGCAGCGTTTAACCGCTCCTGGCTTTCCTTTTGCTGCTTGCGAATATTGTCGATTTCGTCCCGGTAGAATCGGATCTCTGCTTTGAGTTCCTGCTCATTTGCCTCTAAGACCTCAATTTTTTTCTGATTGGAAAATCCCAGGATGTAACGGCGGCGGTCATCAATTGCGTATCGATCGTCTTTTTCATGCCGGTTGCCTTTTGACTTAATCTGTCCGGCCTGGGTAATGGCCAGCGATTCGCGGCTGAATTGCTCCCTGCCTTCGCAGCAAACATGGGAGAAACGCTGGCGGAGTTCCCTGGTCAGCCAAATGCCAAAGGAGGTATTCGGCTTAATGTTCAGCTTTTCCGATACGGCCGCAGGATGCGGCTGACCGGAAACAGGCTGTGACGTTTCGGATACCCGGTAATAGACCAGTCTTATTCCCAGCATCGTCTGGTCCACCCATCTCATGACAGCCGGATAGTGCTTTTCGGGCACAAGCATCGAGAGGCCAAAATTATGCAGGAGTCTTTCAATCGCGCCTTCCCAACCGGCTTCTTCTTCCCTGACTTCCAATAATTCGCCGGCAAAGGGGAGTTCCGTTTCCTCAAGCTTCAAATCTCGGCAGAGTTGTTTTCGTTTCTCAATGTATTCACGGGGGATGCTTGTTCTCCGTGAACGGAGAGACTCCAGTTCTTCAGCCACTGTCTGCGTTTCTTTCTCCGCTCTGGCCGTTTCCCCGGCAGCCGCCTGAAGGTCTGCATTCAAACGACCTTGTAATGTTTCTTCGTTAGACTTGATTTCCGGCAATTTTGACCGGTTGCTAATGAAATCGTCCACTGTTTTTGGCATGGATAATTTTAATTTTCCGGCACAATTCGCATAGTTTGCCCAGTTTTTGCGAATGTGATCAAGGATTTGGCGCAGGTTCTCAATTTCAGCTTTTAATGCTTCCAACGCCCCACCGCCATTAGCGTAAATATCTCGCTCGGTCTTTTTGATACTTTCTTCGATTTCTCGTTGTTTGATTTCCGCCTGTTCCCGCGCCCCTGCAGCCAAAATCAGATCTTGTTCAATCCTGGCGATTTCATCAGTCAACAAAGCCGCTGTTTGTTCCGCGAACCAAGGACTCAGGGCGCGGAGCGACTTTTCCATCAGATTTTGTCTGTTATCCATCTGTTCGCAGCGTTTGCCCTGGTCTGCAATGGGATGAAGCAGTTCAATCTGTCTCTTAGCCTTCAGAACAGCCTCATGAGCACTATTCAAATCTTGGAAATGATTTTTTAGTTTCTCGACTTCCTCTTCTGTATTAGGAACCTGCAGCATATTAGCCCGTACAAACTCGGTAAGGGCTTCCACCTTTTTCATGGAAATAGTCTGCTGAAATAAATCCAAGGCCTGTTCCTGTTCAATCCCAAATTTTCTGCGGAAAACTTCCGCATAGCGGGTATAATCCTCAAATACCCGGACACCGCTATTTTTCAAACGCTTTTTCAATTCGCGGACATCCTTGTCAAACTTGGAAAAATCCTGTGTAATCCACATTTCTTTATCAGCCACAACATAAAAACGAGCCGGTGGCTTCTGCGCATCCTGATACCAAAAAAACTGCGCTAAGGTGACAGACTGGGACAAACCCGAGTCCTGAAAGGTCGCCAGCAAGACGGAATAATGCTGCATATCCCTCAAAGAATCCGGTTGGCCGGTCCCTTCGGCGCTTTTCTTCTGACCAAAGTAACCACGGACATAAGACGTGATTGAACGCTCCTTGGCACTGGAATCAGCCGCTTTGTTATAGGCTACTTTTCGCGGCGCGACCAGAAGGGTTGTCAGCGCATCGACCAGAGTAGATTTACCCGAACCCACATCGCCAGTCAAAAGTGATGTTTCCCCTCCGGGGGAAAACGTCCAGACCTGTCCGTCAAAGGTGCCCCAATTCAACACTTCCAGCTTGGCTAGCCGGAAACCTGGTGTCGCGCCAAAGAGCAGCCCAGGATATTCCTGCTTCAAGTTCAACAAACTCATTCCTGACTCTCCCCTTCTCCTGTCTCTCCGCCGGCATAAACCCGATACTTATCCAGCAGTTCGTTAACATCACGAAGCCATTCCGCATTGACAAAACTGCGAAGGACGCGCTGTACTTCGAAACTATCTTCGCTGCCCCGCAAACGGCGCAAGAAACCCATGTCTTCAATCTTTTTAATATGGTTGTCAATATTCGCTACCATTTTGGCTTCATTGGTTGTATCTTTCAGGAACAACTGCATCCGTTCGGCAATCTGCTGCCTGGTTACGATGAGCCGCTGGTCTCCTGTAGTTGAATCAAACTCCAGTAATTGTTTTCGGAGCAGGACAAGCAGGAGGCTGACCGGATAACTCAATGCATGACGGGACACCAGACGGGGAATCTCCTCCTCTCCTTCCCCGTAAAGGCGCTGTTTCAGATACCCATAACCATCCATCTCGTCAACAATTAGGATGAGGCCGACTTTGCTTACATAATCCTCAATTTTATATTTCTGGGCCAAGATCACTTCCCAAGTTTCCGGGTCTGTTTCTTTAAAGATAACGTTTTTAAAGAGAGCCACCAGAGTCCTCGAAAATGCCAAATCATCCAAAACATTCATACCTTTGACCTCCCTAAACCAGTCCTAAGTCCGCTGAAAAATAATTTTGGCCATCTTAGCCACTTTTTTCTTTCCTGTTTCATCGGTCCAGGATACTTCCTCCACATCCTCCGGATAGAAGGCTGCCTGCGGACTTTCGCTGGCAATGACCAGATAAGTTACAAGCTCGCTTAAACCCAATTCCAACGGGTAATGCTCAATGATCCGGGACAGCGTAATTCTGTCCTGGGCCTGCAGCAGATAGCCAATCTGGTCCTTTAACTTTTCCTTATCCACATAAACCTGGGAAAAAAGCGCTTCCGCCGACACATCCTCCACACCGGCACCGATTACGTCGTCTTTAATTTCCGGTCGTTGGGGAGGCGTAAACAGAGGCCTGTCCAAAGGGAATGAAATTTCCGGAGCTACCTCGTCAATTTTCATTTCCCATTCTTGCGGCGGGTCATTGCGGACGGCCACAGCTTTTCCTTCGATTTCCCGTATGATCTGGTTGATCCGGCGTTCTTCTTCCAAAAAATTCTCGTCCACATATCGTCTCAACTGCTGGGATAATACGGCTACCGTCTCTTGAACATGGGCGCCGGCGTTCACCCAGTCATGGTGAATATGCCGGAGATTCCGGCTCGTACTCATTTCGTGCACCGCTTTCAGCTGCAATGCCCTATCAAGAGTATCCTGAAAATCCTCCTGATAGGAAGAGGACATGAGAAATTTCCAGAAGGCAGCGAAACTTTTCCCTTGTTCCGACTGCCCAATCCCATCCTGTTCACTAAAGACGGTTTCCAATAACTCCCCTTTTCCCCGGTCCCATGTGGCAATCCGTTCCCGCATGCCCCGGTCCAGGTCCCGAAAATTCTGTTCCACAGCCCGAAAGTCAGCCAGAATCTCTCGGGCTATTGTCATCGCCTGCCAGAAGCGTTCCTTGATTTGCGTTTCATCTAACAGTGCTACTTGTCCGTTTTGCACTCGGATGATTTCCTGTTCGATTTCCGCCTTTCGCCGTTCCAGTTCCGCCAAACGCAGCTTGGGATCCGTTTCAGAACGCTCCACAATCTGGTGCAAAAGCTCAAATACTGTGATTAACCGCGACTCTGTACCAATAAAGGTTTGCTGTCTTAAACTCAAGAGCCATTCAATGGCCTTCTGAGCCAGAGAGGTTACATCAAAATAGGGTTCATCCTGCCCCGGAGGATAGAACTTTCGCAGCCAACCGTGCTCATCACCGGCCCAGTCATCCAGGTATTCCCGTCCTGTTCTAGGAAAAAGGCGCTCATTTTGCCCCTGGCTTAGCCGGTCGATAAAACCTTCCAAGCGGCTGATCAACTCCTGTTCAGCAACCAATCGCTTGTTTTCCGCAATGAATTCTTTATAAAGAAAAGCTGCAACAAGAGGCGCCTGCGGCGAAGCCAATAATCGCCATGCCGGATTTTTCTTACGCAATAATTCCAGGAATTCAAAGGACATATGCTCCGAGAATTCATTTTTTTGCTGTACCATCTTACTACCTCAAATCACTAACAAATTCTAACCATATTGAGGTCAGTGCACCTACGATTGCGTAAAGTCAATTTTATATATATTTCGACAGATTGCATTATATCCCTTTACAAATTGTAACATTTTTACCAGGAAGACTTGAAAGAATCACCACTCAAAATGGCTATCGACTTGACTGTGCCTACAGCTTGACCGGTACGCCGCAGCATCCCTGTCCTTCATTTCGGCTTAAGCTGAAATATAAGCAAAGGCTATCCCCATCATTTCTACGGATAGCCTTTGCCTTGCTTCTGCCATATGCCTTGGGATCGGGAGTCACACGGGTGACCGGATTCATTACACCCCCAGTCGCGCCGCTCTCGGGCATTATGTTCTCGCTGTTTCTTTTTCGACAGCTTCTCGAACGGTATGAACTTTTCCATATTCACCGACGCCTCCGTTTTTGCTCAGCCGCCTTGAAATTGTAGAAGGGCTTAATTCTCGCTATTATTTCAGCGGTCGGCTCAATCTGAGCGATAATTTCGTCAATCGATTTATACGCCATCGGCGATTCGTCCAGCGTTTCCGGCAGAACGCAGGTGGAGTAGATTCCGCTCATTTCTGCCTGGTACTGTTCCATCGTCAATTCCTGAAAGGCCTTGCTCCGGCTCATAAGGCGACCCGCGCCGTGGGGAGCGGAGCAGTTCCATTCAGGGTTTCCCTTGCCAACACAGATTAAGCTGCCGTCACGCATATTGATTGGTATGAGCAGCTTCTCGCCGTCCTTTGCGGACACTGAGCCTTTGCGGAGAACCATCGCATCAGTATCTATGTAGTTGTGAATGGTCGTGAATTCTTCCGCAGCGGACAGGCGCATACCCACAAGGATCGTGTCGACCATCGCTTTGCGGTTCAGAACGGCGAACCGTTGCATAATCTTCATGTCATGCATGTAATCGTCGAACAGACTGCCTTCCACGTAGGCGAGGTCTTTCGGCACGGGTATCGCCGTCCGTTCTTTCAAAGCCCTGATTGTGCTTTGGATTTCCTTTTCCCTGCCTTCGGCTTTTAACTGTACGATTACCTGCTCAAGTTGAAACTGCACGTGACCGCCCAAGGCGTTGTAACCTTCGCTCTGGTAGTATTCCGCGACCTCACAGCCCAAATGCCGGCTGCCGGAGTGAACAACAATGTACCACTCGCCGCTCCCGGCTCGGTCAACCTCAATAAAGTGATTCCCGCCGCCGAGAGTTCCGACGCTCTTGTAAGCCCTGTCGAGGTTAACGTGCTTCGCACAGCGGAGTTCGGATAAATCAATCTCATCGGCATATTTGTGTGGGATTTTCCGAACGTCAAAGCCCGCTGGAATGCATTTATGTATCACCTCGTCAAGGCGGGCGAAGTCAAGCGCTGCAGTATCGATACGCATTGTTTCGATGCCGCAGCCGATGTCCACACCGACCATGCCGGGTACAATCTTATCAGTAATGGTCATCGTCGTTCCGACAGTACAACCTTTGCCGGCGTGAACGTCAGGCATTATGCGGATTTTGCAGTCTGCGAACACTTCTTGGTCGCAGACTGTTTTGATTTGCTCCGCCGCCCGCTCCTCTAATTGTGGGGTGTAACAGACAGCGGTATTGTGTAATCCTTCTATCTTAACCATTTCGATTACGCACCTTTCAGTATTTTTGTCAACTGCGACAGGAGGTCAGTGCCGCCGGTGACCGATATGCTCCCGACATTGTCGCAGATTTTTTCCAGATACTCAAGCTCTTTCAGCTTGTAAAGCGTCTGGTTTTCGTCCATCAACTTGGCGGTGTTCAGCAGGCTTCTTGTGGACGCGACTTCCTCGCGTCTCGTTATCACGTTCGCCTGCGCCTTCTTCTCCGCAATAAGGACGGTGTTCATAATATTGCGGATTTCACCCGGCAGGATAATGTCCTTGACTCCCGCATCGGAAAAGGTCACGAAGTATCCGGCTTCCTTCTCTTTCAGACGGGCCAGCATGGCTGAGGACATCTGCTCCTTATTTTCGAGAATCTCGTCAAGGCGATATCTGCCCACATACTCACGCAGTGCAAGCTGAAGCAGGATGTGTATCTGCCTTTCGTAGTCATCGATTTCCGTGTGGATCTTCACATAGTCCGTGATTTTATAGCTGCACACGAAATTAATGCGAAGAGCAACCTTATCAAGGGTCATCATTTCCTGCCCTGTGATGTCCATCTGCAGTAAGCGCGTATCCGCAAGCCCGGCGGTCACCTTGGTGCCGTTATTCCAGAAGTAATACGTACCCTGCTCCAGCAGTCTGACAAACTTGCCGTCATAGCAAAGCCGCGCCTTCTGATAATCAGCAACTTCAACCTTGGTGAACAAATACTTGGGAATGGAAGCAAACAGATATTGGGGAACAGCGTCGGACACTTCCGGCGTTGTAATATCCACAGGCCTGAATTCGTGCTTGTCGTGAATTTTAAAAAAGGCGTATTTGCCGCTAGTCAGCGTCCCCGCGTATTTGCCGTTCACAAAATGCAATGCAAGCGTCTCGTCGGCTACGTCAACAACGTCGACCTCGCCTGCCAGTTCCGCATTTTTCAGGAAGATCTCAAGGTTGTATCCCGGGACTTTGAACTCAGAACCGGTATGTAAGACTTCCACGCTGAAGCTGCACCCGAACTTGACGTGCTTTCCGGGTTTCAGGTATGCGGCAAATTTGCCGTTCTTAAAAAGCAGACCTCTCTGGTTTTCATTGATGATGATTGTTTTCATAGCGATTCCGCTCCTTCTTTGTTGTGTGTTATTGCGGATTGCCCATACCAACTTCTGCGGCGGATAAATTAAGCATCTCACCGGCAAACACGGGAGCGTTGGCTCTGGCGATTGCCGTGCCTATGCGGTATCCTCTGTCCGGCAGGGCAAAAGCGGTACTGCGTCCCCACCCCAATTAGGGGTACGGCTTTGCGGGCAAGCCGCGACACACGAATTCGTGATGCGAGTTTTCACTCGTATCATAGAGTCTCTTCCAAACCACTGGCTGACTGCAAAGGTCAGGCGGGATTCGAACCCGCGTAAAGGGGTAAAGGGGCAAGCATTCGCTCGGCATGCCGTTAAAGCACAGCTTTCGGCACCGCAGGACTTCAAATTTGCATTTCACCGCGGTATTTCACGGCTTCGTGCGGCTTAGTCCTTGACATCCACGCAAAAGCGACCTTGCATTGTCATTATACTCATCGAACAAATGAAAATCGTGGAAAAAAAGTTGCGAACTCATTTTGACGAGTCCGCAACTTGCTTTGAGAATGTCTGCTGCATAGAGATTCGGTTTTTCATCAGCGAGATGAAGCTGTCCGGGGCGGTCACCTTAAGCATGGGACCGAATGAAAGGATGCGGATCAGTATTTCGGTTTCATCCTGCGCCTCGTACCAAAGCTGAACCTCATACAGACCATTATCCAAACGCATCGTTTCTTTGCGGCAGTCCGAAAAGTGGAGCATTACGCGGTCAAGAGCGTTGCGTTCATTTTTTAGCAGGAATCTGACTGAGGCATCTCTTCGTACCGGAGGGATGATGCTGTTCGCATCGTACGCCTCAAGCAATTCACAGCTTTCGATGCGCTTAAGGTTAATATACGCCGCATAGCGCCCGCCCGTCGTTTCGAGCCTGAACTTGTCGTCCTTTGAGGAATACTCCAGCCTATATGGAATAAACCTGCCTTGCATCAGACGGTTATGGCGGTTGCGGTACTCTATACGTAGCCGCCGCTTTTCCCGCAAAGCCGTTAGAATCATCTTGAAGCGGGTGATGTAATCTGTATCCGAAAAAGGGTCACAATCCGAATAACGGTCAAAGAATACAAAGTCGTCCGGCGTAAACAGAGGTTCTATGTCCTCAAGACCCGGTAAAGAAACGTCAAAGAGCGCGATGCGAAGGTCTTGCGATATGGCTTTCAGCCACCGCTTCTGCAAAATGGTCAGCGGCATCTTGGGTTTGCGCTTAATGGGAGTTCGCAGGTTCTTATCCAATATAGTCCATTCAGAGTTTTTAAGAGCGGGTAAAATAGTCAGCATGCTCGCGGAAAAAGCACGTTCGCGGATAATCTCGTCCATTCGCTTTACAGTAAGTTCACTTTCCAATGCTTCCGTGATGATGGCGGCAACTGCATTGAAGTAAGCGGAGTATACCTCGCTAAACAGCATCGTCGTCACCTCCGTACATCTTGGTAAGCACAGAGAAGTCCGACCAGAACTGTTTTTCTACCTTCTTGTTGGAGCAAGTCAAAGATGAAATACGCCCGATGAAGGTTCGAAGCCAGGGCATCAGTTCCCAGGCATCGTACACATCGGCTGTGAACCGCCACTCGTTGTCAGAGGTTTCTGTTACGGAACCGCACCGCTTTTCCCGCTCCAGTCTATGGACAATATGTATATCTTTCGGGTCAACCTTCAGCGTCAGCTCGATATGTTCAAGCCTGTACTGACCGCAGGACACGCCCCATATATGAGGCTGTTCGTTTTGCAGGAGGGATTTGTACGAATCGTACTCCGGCTCGACCTCCATAGGCTTAACCTTAACAATGGTGTCCAACCGAAAGAAGGTTATTTTCTTTCTCCAAAGGCTGTAAGCCGCCAGGTATTGCCTGCCGCCCTGAGTGCTGATGTAGATCTTCAGCGGAACAGTAACGGCTTGCCTTGCGCCACCGTTTTTACCTCCGGCGAGTTCGAGTTCAACTTTTTGGCGTAAATGGACAGCGGTCAACAAATCCAAAAGGGATCCGTTATCCAGAGCGAACAGAAGGTACCTATGCTTGAACGAAAACACATCCGGCTTTTGCTCTTCGTACTTGTCGAGCAGGAAACTTCCGACCACGCCGAGCGGGCTGCCCTCGGAAAAGAAGGTTACAGCCTCTCGCCACGTTTCTAAATCAACGGAGTCCGCGGACAATGAATACAGGTACTGCTTGCCGCGCTTTACAGTAGTAAGCAAGCCTTTTTCCGTATATTCCTTTAGCTTCTTTCTTAGGGTTGATTCATCTAACGGTTCCGTATAGGTAAACGAGGACAGATAATCATCTTCGATGGTGTCAAGCAGTTCGGAGAGACTGCGCGGATTGCCGTCGGCCAATATGTCGAGCAAGATAAAATGCAGGCTGATGTCGTTCTTGGTAAAGCTTGCGGCTTTCCACGCTTTGTATAAGGGATTGTGCGGTATGTGCCGGCTGTCGACGGAGAGGAAGACCGCCTTCCCGTTCGCGTCCTGTCGGAATGACATATAGTCGGCGAGCCAGCTTTCAATACGGCGTTTTTCATTGTCGTAGCTGCGGGCGCTCTTTGCGCCAACTTCGTCACGGCTCTTGAAACCGTACACAAAAAACTCACGCATATAATTCCTTATGCGTGAAACGTCCTTGATGAGCTCGCTGTATGCCATTTATTTCACCACCTAATCGTCCTCGCCGTTCCGTGCAGAGGTTATCCATCCAGCCTTGACTCATCCCTTTCCCGAAGATCAGAGACCGGGGTGATTTCGGCTCGAATTCCACTGCTGTTCATCCCGCCTCTTTCGGACAATGTTTTTATATATTTTCAATCTAAACATAGAAATCCTGCCAAATTTGTCAAAGAACATTGAAAATTTGACAGGATTTTCTGTTGTGAGTATGCTTCCGGCAAAATGAATGAATAGATAAGTGGTTGGGCTGATAGTAAGTTAATTTTTCGAAAGAAGGCCTTTAAACTACTCGACGACTTGCAAGTAACTCTGACAGGAGCGATATCGTCCAATAGACACCCAATCGAAGACTTGCAAATATATGCGGACTACAGAGAAAAGTATTTTAAATACTATTGGGAG
>NZ_AFGF01000182.1 GCF_000219125.1 Acetonema longum DSM 6540 | reverse complement strand
ATAGGTAAAGAGCCTTTGGCGAAAATCATGCAAGGACTCCAACAGTGTTTTACCCAATATTTTAACCGGAAATATAACCGTACCGGACATGTATTCCAACAACGATATAAGGCACAGTTATGTACCTCTGATCGATACCTGATAACTCTTGTTGCCTACATTCACCAGAATCCGGTACGAGCTGGGATGCCGCAGGGACTAGAGGATCCATGGAGTAGCCATCATGCATATGTGACTGGGGATCACTCGCTGGTGAATATTGATTTCATACTGGATATGTTCCATTCCGATCGTAGAGAGGCATTGGTCCAATATCTTGAGTTAATGAACTCCCCACAGGCTATGCCGGAGTTAGTGGAGATAGGAAGTTCAGAGGAAGCTCAACCCAGGAAAAAAGACACGACAGAAGACCCTCAATGTGGTGTGACAGCGACTTCCTGGGAAGCGATTATTGATGCAGTGATAGCTGAGGCCTGTGTGGACAGAGGAAAACTTCTAGGATCGTGTCGGGAAAGAAAGGTAGTGGCGGCGCGTAACCGACTGATTCAGGAGGCGGTCCGGCGAGAGGTTATGACACGGAGCGAATTGGCCAAACGGCTTGGGGTTGATGTATCTCGCATTACACGAGTTTTACAGCAGGCAGAAGAATAAATAAGTCAAGCCTGACCCCGTGACCCCGGATGTACTGACCCCGGATGTACCGGATGTACCCGGATGTACCCGCTCGGACAAGTTGCACTTGGCGTAACTGGACTAGATGTAGCAGCGGATATACGGGACATATCGCATGATCTGGCAAATTGGGAATGGACATGGGAACATGCAGGACAAACGACGTTGGATGGAATTGGACTCTTGCCTGTAGTAGGAGCTATCAAGTATGGGGATGAAGCGGCATCTTTGCTGAAGAATGGAGAGAATATAGCATCGACCGGTACAGACATAGCATCTACAGCAGGGAAAAATGGGAATAGCCTAGTGGATGCTGGTCAGGGGTCTGGTGTTGGTAATTATTTAAAAGAACCTGCCACTCAAAATGGAACACTCAATATTGGAGCAGGAAGTAGGCCTACAGACGGGGCGTACAATATTGATATTGACCCTAAAGTTTCTGGGGTCAATTCCGGTAACATGACAAATTTTTCCAAAATTAAAACCGGCAGTCAAAGTAAAATCATTATTGATAACCCTTACGATTATGATCCATTAAATCCTGAAGTGTTAAGAGTTTTATCACAAGATGGGGAAATTGTACTTACTGGATCTCGATCTAATATAGAAAAGAATCAATGGCTTAAAAATTTAGATGAAAAGGGGCTAACAATAAAAGAAAGAAGTGAAGTACTCAATGATGGCAGCTATAAAACTACAGACGGTCAACCAATTAAATCGAAAAAGCTAGATCGATATGTTATTGTAAAAAAGTGAGGTGTGGAGATGTTAATTACTCTAGATATAAGTAATGAAGAATTTGATGCGGTAATCGGTGATATAGAAATTACTCCAGTTATATTCCTCGATTTCCCAAGTGATATTAGAGGTGTTTATGAATTCGAACTTTTAAACTCAGTTGTAAATATATTTCATTTTAAAGATCAGATACTAAGCCAAGGAGTTTGTTTAGACGATACGGTTTTAATATTTGGAAAAATGAAGGTTCGAATAGAGAAAGTCAAGGGCGCAGATTTTGAGCTGGTTGAAGGTGATTATCATACAGGACGTAAGCAATATCATACTTGGTCATATACTCTAAATAAAGGAGATGTAGTTTGTACATGTGTAGGAAGCCTATCTTTCCTCGCTGACTATTGTGCATCAATCTATATTGTGACTGAAAGTAACCCAAAAATCACATTAACTTTTGATACTGAAGAAACTGTTCCTTATGACACTACTAATCCTAACAGCACAAAGTATGGGAAATCAAAGGTAACAAAATATGAACATACTAGTTCTCCAGGAAAACTATTTGACCATGAATTTTTCCAAGAGCATCTGAAGATTGGTAGAATAGTAATCAAAGACGAAAAGGGTTAGTATTGATATCAAATTGACTCTTAAAGAAGCGCGGGAACGGAAATTTTGTTCCCCCATCTGGCCACCACCCTCCAAGCCGGCAGTAGTTGACGCCGGGGACGCTCCCCCTTTTGGCACATTGTTTTAAAGCGAAAACCAAACAGCGGAGCAACGGACAAAAATGATATGCTACCCCCAGATAGGACAGTGAAACAAAAAACACTGTCCTATCG
>NZ_AFGF01000181.1 GCF_000219125.1 Acetonema longum DSM 6540 | reverse complement strand
TTCTCAGGGAGCTGGCTCCCGGGGTGGCCGTGGAGGCGGTGCGGGCCGTTACTGACGCTGCCTTTTCTCTCGATTCTCAGGTCAAGGTAATGGCTGTTTAAGGAAATCGTTTACCCAAAGGAAAGGATGGATAAAAATGTCAAACCGGGTTTGGTACCAACAGGACTCCAAGGAAGTAGTCGCCGCTTTGGATTCCGATGTTTCGACAGGACTATCTTCCGCCGAAGCTGAGGCGCGGTTAAAACAATTCGGCCCCAACGAACTGATTCACAAAGAGGGCCGGACTACGTTTCAAATGTTACTAGAGCAGCTCAAGGACTTTTTAGTCTTAATTCTGATTGGCGCCAGCATCGTTTCGGCCTTTGTCGGGGAAGTAGTGGATTCCCTGGTGATTATGGCTATCGTCGTATTAAACGCCGGGCTGGGCGTGATGCAGGAATCCCGGGCGGAAAAGGCGCTGGAGGCCTTGAAAAAGTTAGCTGCTCCCACATCAAAAGTCATTCGGGACGGCAAACAGGAAGTCATCACTTCTGATGAACTGGTGCCGGGGGACGTGATCATCCTGGAAACCGGTGACTATGTGCCGGCTGATGTACGCCTGCTGGAAGCCGTTAACCTGAAAATAGAAGAAGCGTCGCTGACAGGCGAATCGGTGCCGGTGGAAAAGGAACCGAGAGCCATCGACCATGAAGCGCCTCTGGGAGACCGCAAAAATATGGGCTTCATGAGTACGGTCATCACCTATGGCCGGGGCAAAGCGGTGGTTACCGATACCGGCATGAAAACCGAACTGGGCAAAATCGCGACGATGATTCAGCATTTCGAAGATGAGCAGACTCCCTTGCAGCGGCGTCTGGAAGAGTTCGGGAAGATCCTGGGCTACAGCTGTCTGGGTATCTGCGTCATCGTCTTCCTGTTAGGCCTGTGGCGCGGCGAGCCGCTGCTCAGCATGTTCATGATCGCCGTCAGTCTGGCGGTAGCCGCCATTCCGGAGGGGCTGCCGGCAGTAGTAACCATCGTGCTGGCTTTAGGTATGCAGCGGATGGTTAAACGCAATGCCATCGTCAAAAAACTCCATGCTGTGGAAACATTAGGCAGCACCACCGTTATTTGTTCCGACAAAACCGGGACTCTGACCCAGAACCAGATGACAGTCGTCCGGGTTTTTGCCGGCAATTCTATTTATGAGTTAACCGGTGAAGGCTACAATCCGCAAGGTTCATTCTCCCGCAACGGCCAACTGTTGGAGGCCAAAAATACTTCTGACCTTGATTTGCTGTTAAAAGGCGGATCTCTCTGCAATGACGCTTCCCTGCGTCAGGAAGAAAGCAGCAAAACCTGGCGCATCGCCGGCGACCCCACCGAGGGAGCTCTGATCGTGGCCGCCGCCAAGGCGGGATACAGCCGGCAGACGCTGAATGACGCCCATCCCCGCATTCAGGAAATTCCTTTTGATTCGGCCCGGAAAATGATGACGACTTTCCACCAGGACGAATCCCAGAAAATCATTGCCTTTGTCAAGGGCGCGCCGGACATTTTACTAGGCCGCTGCACCCATATCCAGATCAACGGCGAAGTCCACGAACTGACCCAAGAGATCCGGCAGACAGTGCTTGAGGCCAACCAGGACATGGCCAAGCAGGCGCTGCGGGTGCTGGCCGTGGCCTACCGCCGCTACGCGGCGCTGCCGGATGATATCACGGCGGCTGCCGTCGAGCAAAGTCTGATCTTTACGGGCCTGCTGGGCATGATTGATCCTGCCCGCCCGGAAGTGAAAGACGCGGTTAAGGTCTGCCGGACCGCCGGTATCCGCCCGGTGATGATCACCGGCGACTACCGGGATACGGCCTTTGCCATTGCTCAGGAACTGGGCATTGCCGATGACGAATCCACGGTTATGACCGGCCCGGAACTGGACAAGCTGTCGCCGGATGAACTGCGGCAGGTCGTTCGCCGCTCCAGTGTCTTCGCCCGGGTTTCACCGGAAAATAAAGTGGCGATTGTAGACGCGCTGCAGCAGAACCAGGAAATCGCCGCCATGACCGGCGACGGCGTCAATGACGCGCCAGCCCTGAAGAAGGCCCGGATCGGCGTGGCTATGGGCATTACCGGCACGGATGTCACTAAGGAAACCGCCGACATAGTACTGACTGACGATAACTTCGCCAGCATTGTTTCGGCAGTGGAAGAAGGCCGGGTTATCTACAGCAATATCCGCAAGTTCGTCTTCTTTCTGTTGTCCTGCAATTTTGCCGAGATCCTGCTGATTTTCCTGACCATGCTGCTGGGCTGGCCGATTCCGCTCCTGCCGATTCACTTATTGCTGCTCAATCTGGTGACCGATGCCTTCCCGGCTCTGGCTCTGGGCATGGAACAGCGCGAACCCGGCGTTATGGACCAGCCTCCGCGGGATCCCAATGAATCCCTGATCGATGTGCGCATGCGCTGGATGATTGGCATTCAAAGTACGGTCCTGGCTCTGGCGGTCATTGGTTCCTTCAAATACGCTCTGAACACCTTCGGCGGGGACCTTGAGATCGCCCGCACCTATTCCCTGGCAACCCTCATTTCCGGTGAACTCCTGCGGGCTTATTCCACCCGTTCCGAGTTCCACTCCATCTTTAAAATCGGTGTGTTCAGCAATAAGTACATGAACCTGGGTGTGCTGGCGTCGTTTGCGATACTGATGCTGGCCATGTACTCGCCGTTCAGCGATATCTTCCGCACGGTTCACCTGTCGTTTTGGGACTGGGATGTGATTTTAGCCTTCGCAGCCCTGCCGCTGATTTCTGCGGAACTGGGCAAGGTTGTCCTGAACAGGATGCACGGACACGGCGCGACCGTCAAAAACAACTGACACCAAGAATAAATAAACAACAGCAGGGCTCGAACTCCGGTTCGCAGCCCTGCTGTTTGTTTCTCATCAGCCCGTCAGGAGACATCCATCTCCCTGAGAAAACCCCCATCATCGGTAATAAATTCACAATGTTGCTTGTTTTTCCTTTCTGCGGTATCATACTTTGTGAATAAAGCATAACTGTCTCAGATTTTCGCATTCCTATCATTACTATTTCAGCTTTATCCGAATAGAAAGAGGAGATTGACATGCTGATTGACAAAAAAACCGATTTTGATAAAGACAAGCTAACATTCTCAGAGGATCAGGGATTTACTATCCGGGAGGCCATTGCGGAAGCCAAGCGATGCCTCAATTGTCCCAGGCCTTTATGCCGCACCGGCTGCCCGATTGACAACGACATTCCCGGTTTTGTATCCTGCGTCGCTCAGGGCAACTTTGGCCAGGCCAGTAAGATTATCGCCCAGCGCAGCAGCCTGCCGGCTGTTTGCGGCCGGGTCTGTCCCCATGAAAAGCAGTGTGAGGCCCATTGTGTCATGACCAAACAGCAAAAAGGCATTCGTATCGGTAAACTGGAGCGGTTTGTGGCGGATTTTGAATCGGACATGGAGGTTGACAGGATTACCCCCACCCAGGCCACTAAAGGATCTGTCGCCGTCATTGGCTCCGGCCCCGCCGGTCTGACCGTAGCCGGAGACCTGGCCAAAGCCGGCTTTGCTGTTACGGTCTTTGAAGGCCAGAATGAGCCGGGAGGCGTTCTCCTGTACGGTATCCCGGCTTTTCGGCTCAATAAGGATGTGGTTCGCCGGGAAATTGACCGGTTAAAACAACTGGGCATTCTGTTCGAGACCAATGTACTGGTAGGCCAGGATATAACTGCGGATCAGATCTTTGACCGGGGCTTCGACGCTATCTTCATCGGCACCGGCACGGCTCTGCCCCGCACCTTGGAAGTACCGGGGAAAGATCTGCCGGGAGTGGTACAGGCCACCTATTTCCTCAGCATGGTGGCTCTGGCGGCCGGCGGCAATCTGGATCAGAAAGAAGTACCGGTGGCCAAAGGGGACCGGGTGGTGGTCATCGGCGCCGGCAATGTAGCCATAGACGCAGCTCGTACGGCTTTGCGCCTGGGAGCCCAGCGGGTAACCATTGTCTACCGGCGGACCCAGACGGAGATGCCGGCATTACAATCGGAATACGAGCAGGCTGTCGCCGAAGGCGTCCAATTCGAGTGGCTGGCCAGTCCCACGGCCTTTACCGGCGGCGAGCGGGTCCGGGGGGTAGAGTATGAACTGCAAAAAATAGACGCCAATGGCAAGCCGACGCCCTCCTGCCAGCTGCGCATCCTGCCGGCCGATAAAGTCATCATGGCAGTGGGCCAGCGTCCGGCGGCCCGGATTGTATCTACCACCACCGGCATTGATGTGAATGAAAACGGCTATGTCATAACGAAGGAGCGACCATACGGCATGACCACCCGTCGGGGAGTATTCGCCGGCGGTGATGTGGTCCATGAACCGGCGACCGTAGTCCTGGCCATGAAGGAGGCCAAAAAGGCAGCGGCAGGCATTGCCAGCTATATTGAAGCCAAAAAGTTGCTGGATGACTGTGAACCCGTCCCGGCAAGCGGAGATCCCGCTCAAGCGCAATAATACCTGCCTGACCAGGCATTTTACACAAGAGTCCCCGGCGATGGCCGGGGACTCTTTAGGCTGCGCCGTTCCTGGCGCGGTCCAGATCGATCCAGAATTTAACTCCCTGTTCCAGGTTCTCTGCGCCAAAACCGTTATGATGACGTTCCTGGATAGCTTTTACAATAGCCAAACCTAAGCCAACCCTGCCTTCTTCCCGCGGCCGGGCTTGGTCCGCCCGATAAAAACTGGTCCAGATTTTGTCCAGACTGTGTCTGGCAATAGGGTTGCCGGAATTCATGACTGACAGGCGAACTTTTTCTCCCTGGGGCGTTATTTCCAGGGCAATGATTTTATCCTGATTGATATGATATAGGGCGTTATCAATAAAGTTTACGATGATTTGCTCGATTTTGCCCTGGTCGGCATAGACCAAGAGGCCGTTGTCGTTAGCCTTGACTTCTATTGACAGCTTTACGTTTTTTTCAGACAGGATGGCGGTGTATTTATAGAGTACCTGCTTTACCAAGGCTGCTATATCAAATACGGTCTTATCCAGCCGGAAGTACTCCGATTTCAGCTGGGCCAGGTTCAAAAGGTCTTTGACCAGCTGATCCATTTTTCGGGCTTCATCCATGATGACGTCGCAATAAAAATTTTTACCGTCTTCATCGTCCATGACATTGGTTTTGAGCCCTTCCGCATAGCCTGAAATCAGGGCGATGGGGGTCTTGAGCTCATGGGAGACATTGGAGATAAACTCTTTGCGCATCTGATCCATTTGCCGCTCTTTTTGAATATCTTCCGTCAGACGCTGATTTTTCAGATGCAGTTCCCGGATGGCCAAATCCAGTTGATCGGAAAGATAATTAATGCTGTCGGCCAGATCAGACACTTCATCGTTGCTATGATGGCGGCACTTCTGCCGGAAGTCCAGATTCGCCATGCTGTGAGCAATGTCTTTCAGCTGGATAATGGGATTGGTGAAGCGTCTGGCAACAATTATTGTCCAAATGCAGCCCAGCAAAATGACCGGAATGGCGGTAAACCCCATGAACTGATTGACAATAGCCACACTTTCCCTGATGGTGGAGAGATGAATCCGCAGCGTCAAGAGGTCGCTGTTCTTCAATCTGCGTTCCAACACCAAAAACTCCCGGTTTAAAATCGTGTCTTTTTGGATTTCCAGGGTGAATTGGTCACTGACTTCCTGGTTTACTTTCAGATATTGGGAAGATGCCCTGGAACGGGAAGCCTCATTCGGAAGGGCGGTGGTTTCCGGGAAAAAGGGCTTGCCATTAATCACACGGTAAACCGAACTGTATTTTGTAATACCGGCTATATCGGTAATCCGAATGGAAACGCTCCTGTCACTCTCCAGCCGCTGCAGGGTAAAAGCAATTGTTCCCGGATCGCCTGTATACAGTTCAGCAATCGCCTGGCTGCTTTGACGCAGCAGGTCCTTTTTTTTGCTCAGATAGTAGTCTTCGAGATACTGGGTTGTCAGCATCCAGATCAGGCCCACATACAACAGGACCAGACCGCTCATGCCCAGATACAGTTTGGTTTTAATTGACAGCTTCATTTTGCTTCCTCAAATAGATAGCCCAGTCCCCTGACGGTCTGAATCCATTTGTTTAAGGGCCCCAGTTTAATTCTGAGCCGGTTCACATGGGTGTCCACGGTTCGCAAGTCGCCGAAATAACGATAGTCCCAGACCCGCTCCAGGATCTGTTCGCGGCTTAATGCCTTGCCCCGGTTCATGGCTAAATATAGGAGCAGGTCATATTCCTTCGGGGTCAGGTTCAGAGACTGTCCTTCCAGGTGAACTTCATGGGCGGCGGTATTGATGGTCAGATCGCCAAATTGAAACGGCAGGGTTCCGGCAACTTCTGTCCGGCGCAGCAGGGCTTTGACTCTGGCCACCAAAATTTGCGGACTGAAGGGTTTAGTAATATACTCGTCAGCCCCCAGCTCAAACCCGAACAGTTCATCCATCTCCTGGCTGCGAGCAGTTAGGATGATGACCGGCATGCTGTATCGGGCGCGAATCTCCCGGCACACACTCCATCCGTCCTTGCCCGGCATCATCACATCTAATATAACCAGGGCAACATGGCCGGAGAGTAAAGCAAGGGCCTTTTCCCCGTCTTCCGCCTCCAGGACAGCATAACCGGCTTTGCGTAAGAAATCTCCCACCAGCTTGCGCAGGCGGAACTCATCATCCACAATCAAAATAGTTTCCTGGGCCATAACAGCACCTCGCAACTTAATTTTCAAAAAACAGAAATAAATCCCATTTCATTTTGCCGATATATTGTGACAAAACTGTAACAAAGCTGTGACAAAATTGTAAACCGGTTTGTTTACAATAAAATCAGCAAAAAAATAATTTTATTGTTTGAGAGGAATGGGATGAAAGCAGAATCAACTTCATTGTCTTCGCGGGAACAGATTGATGCGGTATATATTGTCAGGGCATTAGCCATTATCGGGGTTTTACTGGTCCATACTTCCGCCGTACCGGTTGAAACGGTGGCTCCGGTATCAAAAACCTTCGGTGTGTATAATTTTATCAATATTTTTAATAAGTTTGGAACCCCCACATTCATTTTTCTTAGTGCCTTCGTTTTATTCCACAGCTACTTTTCGCGTCCCTTTACCGGGGAATTGATCGGGCGGTTTTATAAACGGCGGCTTCTGTATGTTTTACTGCCTTATCTGATTTTCTCCCTGGGCTATTATGTGGCCCGGACCTACTATCTGCACGGGCTAAGCTGGGAAGGATTGATTCAAAACGCAGCGCCGGCGGAATTTTTTCTTAAGTTGTTGACCGGCAAAGCTTTTTACCATCTTTATTTTGTGTTTATCAATGTTCAGTTTTATCTTTTGTTCCCCGCTCTCTTATGGATCCTGCAGCGGTATCCGTCTCTTTCCAGGCATTTGGTCTGGGCGGGCATTGTTCTGCAGTGGGCCTTTGTACTGGCGAACCATTGGAACGGGCAATATGCCGACAAAGGGTCTCTTGCTGTATCCTACATCTCCAATTATTTTCTCGGCGCTTTTTGCGGCATTCATTATGAATCCATTAAGAAGAAGAGCTTGATCAGCTCGAAAGACATCCGGTCACGACAAACCCGAAATTGGCTGATTGTTTGGCTGGTCTGGGGGACAGCGGCAGCAGCTCATGTCTATATCTGGCATCAGTTGAGAGCTTACGGCATTGTGCTGCATGGATTGGTGTATGAAGGACTGTGGCATCTTCACTCCTTCCTGACTGCTCTGGTGCTGTTTCAGGCGGCTCACTTTCTTCTCCGCCGGCTGAGCCGGGCATGGGTGAATGCGCTCCTGCATCTGGGCATGGTTTCCTTTGGCATATATCTTCTGCATGCCGGTTTGCTGTCCTTTTATTTCAACCTCCCAGTCGGGGACTCACCATCGGTTTATCACCCCTTTGTGGCGGGAGGATTTTTGTGGGCGCTCTTTGCTTCCTGGATCATTGTGAGATTGGGCTATCAATTGACCGGCAGCGCCTGGATACTGTTCGGCCCCCTGCCGTCAGCGGTTCCGTTCCGTCAGAAGCATCCGAAGGAGTCTGAATCAGTGAATCGCATACGGCCTCTCAGAAATGATAAAATGATCATAACTCTGGATGCAGGTAAGGAATAAAAGCAGACCGCTGATGCATGAATTGAATAGTTTCTCCTATCCTGTGTTTACGGCTAGTCAATATGGAGGGAAAAGGCGGCAGGCATCGAATAAAAACACCAGCCGTGAAAAACAGGGATGGGGGATACTATGACTGAAAAATATGCGATTGGGTTAATCGGACTGGCCGTTATGGGCGAGAATCTGGTCCTGAATATGGCGGGCAAGGGTTTTCGGGTAGCCGTCTATAACCGGACGGTCAGCAAGGTCGACGAGCTCTTGGAAAGGACGCGGCACCTGCCGGTAGGCGGTGCCCACAGCATACCTGAATTGCTGGACATGCTCGAAAGGCCCCGCAAAATCATGCTGATGGTCAAGGCCGGTGCGCCGGTGGATTCTATGCTGCAGGAACTCTTGCCGCATCTGGAAGCCGGGGATATTGTCATTGACGGAGGCAACTCCTTTTTTGAAGATACCCGCCGCCGCGTACAGGAAATGACGGCCCAGGGCATCCGTTTCCTTGGCATGGGCGTCTCCGGCGGCGAAGAGGGGGCGCTGAAAGGGCCGAGCCTGATGCCCGGAGGAGAAAAAGCCGCTTATGAAGAGGTAGCGCCTCTGTTTACAGCTATTGCCGCCCAGGTGGAGGATGGCCCCTGTTGCGCTTACGTCGGTCCGGACGGCGCCGGTCATTATGTAAAAATGGTGCATAATGGCATTGAATATGGCGACATGGAGCTCATCTCCGAAGCTTATTATATCATGAAGCATGTACTGGGCCTGACGGCAAAGGAGCTTCATACCGTTTTCGCCGAATGGAACCGAGGTGTGCTTGATTCCTATCTGATAGAAATTACCCGCGATATTTTTGCCAAACTTGATGAAGAAACCGGCAAACCGCTGGTGGAAGTCATTCTGGATAAAGCCGGGCAGAAGGGCACCGGCAAGTGGACTTCACAAAGCGCTCTGGACCTGGGAGTGGCGACACCGACCATCACCGAGGCGGTTTTCGCTCGCTGCATGTCGGCGTATAAGGCGGAACGCCTGCAGGCCGCCGGCATTTTGCCTGGTCCCGGCAAAACCTATGCCGGTGATAAGCAGCAGTTCATACAAGCCATTCACGATGCCCTGTATGCTTCCAAAATTTGTTCCTACGCTCAGGGCTTTGCCTTGTTAAAGGCGGCGAGCGAGGAATACCACTGGTCGCTCAATTTTGGCGAAATCGCTTTGTTGTGGCGGGGCGGCTGCATTATCCGGGCGCAGTTCCTGGACCGAATCAAAGAATCCTACGAGCAACAGCCTGAACTGGCCAATCTGCTGCTCGCTCCCTATTTCACCGACGCGCTGACTGCCGCTCAGGGTAATTGGCGGTTGGTTGTTAAAACCTGCGCCGAGCTTGGGGTACCCGTACCTGCCTTCAGCGCTTCGCTGGCCTATTATGACAGTTATCGCCAGGCCGTGCTGCCGGCCAATCTCATACAGGCCCAGCGGGACTATTTTGGCGCGCATACGTATGAGCGAGTGGATAAAAAAGGAATATACCACACAGACTGGCTTAAATAAAAGCGGCTGCTGACCTGCCGGCTTGAGGCATTGAGATAATGCATGAAAAAGGGTGTTACGAAGCTTATGTGCTTCGCAACACCCTTTTGTTCGAAAAGCTTACTTCTTCAGCACCGAATAAAGCGGCTGCTTGCCGGTCAGTACCCGGACGACTTCTTCGGCGGCGGTGACACCCATGCGGGTAACCGCTTCCGCAGTCGCGGCCCCGGCATGGGGGGTCAAAACCACGTTGTCCAAGGTGAACAAGGGACTGTCCACCGGCGGCTCCTGAGCGAAGGTGTCGAGACCGGCGCCGGCAATGACGCCGGTGGTCAGAGCTGCATAGAGATCCTCTTCCACAATCAGGTCGCCCCGGGCGGTATTGATGATGATGGCCGACGGTTTCATGGTCTTTAGCACGGCCCTGTTGATCATGCCCTGCGTTTCCG
The DNA here is from genome assembly GCF_000219125.1 of Acetonema longum DSM 6540. Classification (NCBI taxonomy): domain Bacteria; kingdom Bacillati; phylum Bacillota; class Negativicutes; family Acetonemataceae; genus Acetonema; species Acetonema longum. The sequence continues at coordinate 7,196 of NZ_AFGF01000181.1, read as the reverse complement.
GTGTGGCTGGGGCGTGCAGCGAGAGGAAGTCAGCGGCAGCGATGACCTCGGACAGAGGTTTGTAGACGACGCCGTATTTTTCGATCCAATCAGCCCGGGGAAACAGATCATAAGCAACCACCTGCATGTCAAAGGCGGCAGCCCGTTTGGCGACTTCGCCGCCGATATTGCCAAGGCCGACAATACCCAGAGTTTTGCCGGACAGTTCGCCACCGGTCACACGGTTCCAGGAACCTGCCCTCACCGACTTGTCCATGAGGTTGATTTTACGGGCGACAGCCAGCATCAGGGCGAAGGCCAGTTCGGCGACGGAAACGGTGTTCGCGCCTGGCGTAATGGTAACCTGGACGCCGTGCTCTTTGGCGGCCGTCAAATCGATGTTGTTATAGCCGACGCCGTGCTTAGCGACGATTTTGAGCCGGGGAGCGCCTTTGTCAATGACGGCGGCGGTGACTTCATCCATGCCGGCGACCATCCCGTCCACATCCTGTATAAGCTCCAGCAGTTCCGCCTCTTTTAAGGGGCGGTCATGGGGATTCAATACGATTTCGAAACCCGCCTGCGACAAAACAGCTTTTGCTTCAGCTGATTTGGCAAAGGAGCGGGCAGCTGCCAATACTTTCATAATTAATTCCTCCTGATTTCTACCAATGTTTTAAAGTTTGTTGCTTATTCTCCAATTAGCCGCGTTGGATTTTCGCAATAGCGGCAAATTCGGACTGCAGGTTCCAGTAAATCCGTTCATAAATAGAAAACAGTTCCTGGTAGCGGCTATGATTCTCCGCGGACGGATAATAGCGTTCCTTGATATTGATGAATCCGCCGACCTCTTTGATGTCTTTGAGAATGCCCAGAGCGTGCATACCGAGAATGGTCGCGCCGAAAGCCGATCCTTCGGGTTCGCCCGGCACGCTGATCATTTTGCCGAATACATCGGCCATAATCTGGACCCAAAGCTTGGAACGCGTAAAACTGCCGCTGACCCGGATTTCATTAACCGGACCGGCCACCTGGTCCAGTGCCTGATAGATGCTGAACATCCGGTAGGTTACGCCCTCCAGGGTCGCCCGAATCATATGGCGCTTGTCATGATTGAGATTCAGGCCAAACAGCACGCCCCGGGCGTTAGCGTTCCAGTAGGGAGCGCGCTCACCGGCAAAAAAAGGAAGCAGAATCAGGCCGTCTGAGCCGGCCGGTACTTTTTCGGCATAGGTGCTGAGCAGTTGATAAGCATCCAGCCCCATCTTTTCCGCTACCCGCTGCTCGGTTTCGGCGAACTTGTCCCGCATCCAGCGGAAGGCGATGCCGCCGTTATTAATAGCACCGCCGGCCACCCAGTATTTGTCAGTCAAATTGTAACACCAGGTGCGGAGTTTTTCATCCACGGTCGGCTTGTCGGTGACCAGCCGCACGGCGCCGCTGGTGCCAATCATGGCGGTAAGCTGCCCCGGATTGATCGCGCCGGCGCCGATGCTGGAAAGAACGCCGTCGCCAGCACCGACCACAACCTTCAAATCAGGCGGCAGTCCGAGCCGGGCCGCGACTTCAGGCGCAATTTCCTCTGTTACATGGGTGGTGGGTACTACCCGGGAAAACATGTCGCCGGAAATGCCCAAAACAGCCAGCAGTTCCTGATCCCATTCCAGGGCATGAATATTATACATGCCGCTGCCTGAGGCAATCGAACGGTCGACGATATACTGCTTCAGAAAACGGTACATGATATATTCCTTAATGCTGACAAACTTGTAGGTGCGTCGGAACAGGTCCGGCCGCTCATGCTTGAACCAGAGGATTTTGGACGGCATATACATGGGATGCAGAGGACAGCCTGTCCTCATATAAATGGCTTTGGCATCCTGCTCGGACTTCAGTCTTTCGGTATAGAGCTGGCTGCGGCTGTCTGCCCAGTTCATCATCCGGCAGAGGGCGTTGCCGTCCCGGTCAATGGGAATAAAGCTATGGAACACCGAGCCGAAACACAAGCCTGCGATCCTGTCCGGCGGCAGCTTGGCCTGGAGCAGCGCTTTTTCGGTCACGGACATAACCGCCTGAAAAATTTCTTCAGGCTCCTGTTCGGCCCAGGCGGGATTGGGAGTATAGAGCGGATAATCCTGGGACTGGCTGGCCAGCAGTGTCCCGTCCGTGCGGTGAATGACCGTCCGGGCGCCGGTGGTGCCGATATCAACACCGATAATAGCTTGCATGATGAATCCCTCTTTTCGTATGTCGTTCCTTAATACCGTTTACGGGCAATGCTGTCCCGGAGTTTTTCCAGCACCTGCAGCGTAGTATCCTTACGCTGCAGGCATACGCCGGTATACAGGCAGTCGGTTACTAAAAGCGCCGTCACCCGCGAACCCATGGCTTCGCTCCGGAACATGGTTTCTTTGCCGTAGGAAACAAGCACCACGTCCGAAACTTTGGCGATGGGGGATATGGGGCTGCCGGTGATGGCAATCACTTTCGCCTTCTTATTTCTGGCGATGGTAATGGATTCAATCAGTTCCTTATTGCTGCCGGAATGGGAGAATGCAATGACAACATCATTTTCTTTCATCAGAGAAGCATACATGGCCTGCCAGTGGGAATCGGTCTGTACCATGCAGGGAATGCCTGTCCGCATGAACTTATTGCAGGCATCCATAGCCAGACCGCCGGAACCGGCCATGGCGAAAAACAGAAGCTGCCCGGCGCCGGCGATTATATCCACAGCCCGCCCCAGTTCACGGCAGTCATTGACCTTCGTCGTCTGTTCCAAATTTTGAATGTTCAGCGTGCAGAGCTTTTGCATAATAATGAACATGTCATCGGTTTCGCTGATTTCTTCATGAATATTTTTGAGGGGTTCAATCACGGAGCTTGCCAATTTGATTTTTAATTCCTGATAGCCCTTGTAGCCCAGCTTCTGGCAGAGTCGAAAGACGGTTGCGTCACTGACCCGGCTGTTGTCGGCCAGTTCTGTAATGGAACAATGGATAATTGCCCTGGGGTTTTCCAGGATGTATTGCGCAACTTTTTTTCCGCCCGGTTCAGACCCGAATATGCCTCCCGAAGCTTGTCCAGGCTTCCTTTTTCCTCCATGGTCGCCATGCGTTTCGTCCCTTCATCCGTTGTTGCTTCCGTATATAATTATACGATGAAACGACGGCAGGGAGTTATTTTTTTTGAAAAATTACGAAAAAAATTTTTATCAAAATCATATGTTACTATGCTATAATAGAAAAAAGAAAAAAATTTACGAAATTTCGGTTTAAGGGAGGAAAATCAATGGACAAGTATCGTGTTGTAAAATGCCTGCAAGAAACCGGAATTGTCGCGATCGTCAGAGGCATTCCGGCCGGGAAAATCGAAAAGATCGCCGCCGCCTTATATGAGGGCGGAGTGCAGGCGATTGAAGTTACCTGCAATACGCCGGGTTATCTCAGCATGATTGAAGCGCTGTCCTCTACGATGGGCGACAAAATGCTGGTCGGCGCGGGGACTGTGCTCAGCCCGACGGCGGCGCAACTGGTAATCGACGCCGGTGCAAAATTCGTACTGGCCCCTGATCTCAATCCCGAGGTGGTGCAACTGGTACATCAAAATCAAAAGCTGGCCATTCCCGGCGTAACAACGCCGAGTGAGATTATGACAGCCTATCGCCTCGGCGTTGACATTGTTAAGCTTTTCCCGGCGGGAGCGCTGGGGGCGAAATACCTGAAGGATTTGCGCGGCCCGTTGAATCAGGCGGCCATCATACCGGTCGGCGGCGTTAATCTGGGGAATATTGCCGAATTCATCCAGGCAGGAGCCTTCGGCTTTGGCATCGGCAGTGAACTGGTGGACAAAAAAGCGGTGGCTGAAGGAGATTACGCTACGATTACGGAAAAGGCGAAAGCTTTCATCGAGGCGGTGCGTCGGGCCCGGGCCAGCGTATAAGAGGCTGTTGCTGATCTAAAGCAAGAGAAAAATTTCACGAATTTAAGAGAAAATTGAAAAAATAAAGACCAGAATGTCCCGGATACGGAAGGATTTTTTGAATAGTATTTCGAATTTACACTAAACAGTTGTACCAAGCCCCGAAGATTGTCTATCGGGCTTAGTATAAATGAAACATGGGAGGAAACGTAATGAAGAAAATGGGTAAGCTGATGGGGGTTCTATTGGCCGGAATGGTTGCTGTGAGCCTGCTGGCCGGTTGCGGCGGTGGCGCGGCGCCGGAAAAACGGACTATCAAGGTGGGCATCGGTCTTAACGAGCAAAGCCCGCAATACAAAGGGTTGGAAAAGTTCAAGGAAATTGTGGAACGTGATTCCAAGGGACGTATTGAAGTCCAGCTTTTCGCCAGCAGCCAGCTGGGTGACGATACCAAGATGATGACAGCCCTCAGAGCAGGTACGCTGGAAATGACTTGCCCGTCAACTGCCCCGATTTCCGGTCTTGATAAAAAATGGATGGTTTTTGACCTGCCTTTCCTGTTCCCCAATGAAGAAGTTGCTGATAAGGTGTTAGACGGTCCTGTCGGTCAGAAGTATCTTGATTCTCTGTCCACCCAAGGCATTAAAGGAATCGCTTTCTGGGAAAACGGCTACCGGCAGCTTACTAACAGCAAAGTCAATGTCAAGACTCCGGCTGATGTAAAGGGCCTTAAAATCAGAACCATGGAAAACCCCGTACATTTAGCTACCTTCAGAACCCTGGGCGCTAACCCGACACCCATGCCGCTGGGTGAATTGTTTACCAGCATGCAGCAGCACATTGTCGACGGCCAGGAAAATCCGTTGACTACCATTTATCTCCAAAAATATTATGAAGTACAAAAATATACTTCCGTAACCAATCATTTCTATTCCCCTTTCGTCTTTATGTTCAGCCAAAAAATTTGGAACACTCTGCCTAAGGAAGATCAGGAGCTAATTGCCAGAGCCGGCAAAGAAGCTGGTATTTACCAAAGAAAGACCAATCGCGAAATGATGCAGGAAGCAAGTGCTAGCCTGGAAAAGGCCGGCATGGTTGTTACCAGGCTGACCCCTGAACAGGCGCAAGCCTTTGTCGATGCCACGAAAGACATCGCAGGCCAGTTTGAAGCTGAGATTGGCAAAGATAATGTCCAAGAAGTAAAAGCAGAAATCGCTAAATACTCCCAGAAGTAAAAAGTAACGCGAGGCTGTTGAGAAAGCCAGTACTGCGCCAATCTTGAAATTGCAAGTTAATGGCGAGCGAATTCTTCGCCGGTAATGTTGCTTTCAGGGTTGGCGCATACTACTATAAGCGGGCTTTTCAACAGCCTTACCTGTTTAGTGCTTCTCTGTTTTTATAGCATTGATCCAGAAAGTCAATTCCCCTTGAGAGGACGTAGATATATGGACGCCATAATGAATGCCTGCTACCGTATGCTCCATGCGCTGATTGCCGTGTGCTTGTGTCTTATGACAACCTTTGTTTTTTCCAATGTCGTGATGCGTTACTTCTTTAACTCTGGTATTACCTGGGCGGAGGAAGCTTCGAGATATTTGTTTGTTTGGCTGATCTTCCTGGGGGCGATTGTTGCTTTTCGCGAAAATGCCCATTTAGGGGTCGACACACTGGTTAACAAGTTATCGGTCAAAGGCCGGAAAATCCTGTTTGTGGCCAATAATATACTCATTTTGTTAACCATGCTGCTGGTTGTGCATGGCACATGGAATCTGACAACTCTGACGATGGATCAGAATTCACCGTCTATGCGAATTCCGCTGGCGTTCGTTTATGTCGCAGGATTTATTTCCAGCGTCAGCATTGTGATCATTGCCCTAGGCAATTTGTACAAGCTGCTTACTAACAAAATGGCCTCCGATGAACTGCTCATGATTACCGATTCGGAAGACCGGCAGAAAATTGAGAGCGTCGTTGGTGAGGAAAAAAGCAAAGGAGGTCCCAATTCATGACAATGACCATGCTTGTCTTCCTGGTATCCCTGCTGGCGGTCATGGCCATGGGGATCCCTATTGCCTTTGCGCTGCTCATGAGCGGCGTGGCTTTACTGATGCATTTAAATCTGTTTGATACGCAAATCCTGGCATCCAACCTGGTCGACGGGGCTGATAATTTCCCCCTCATGGCAATTGCGTTCTTTATCTTAGCCGGAGAACTGATGAATGCCGGCGGCATATCAAAGCGCATTATCGCTTTCGCCATTGCCCTGGTTGGTCATGTCCGCGGCGGTTTAGGTTATGTGGCTATTCTTGCCAGCTTAATCTTCTCCGGCTTGTCCGGTTCGGCTGTTGCCGATACGGCGGCATTGGGCGCAATACTGATTCCGATTATGGTAGAGGCCGGCTATGACCGCGCCAAATCAGCCGCTTTGATCGCCTCAGCAGGTATCATCGCGCCGATCATGCCCCTCAGCGTACCGATGATTATTTTCGGCGTTACAGGCAATGTATCCATACCCAAGCTGTTTATGTCCGGCGTAGTGCCCAGCTTGCTGCTGTGTATTTTTCTGGCAGCTACATGGGCCTGGATTTGCCGCAAAGAGCAGTTTAAGGTACAGCCGCGCAAGAGTTTGGCTGAATTGATGCAGGCCGCGCGAGGAGCGGTATGGGCCTTTATTTTACCGCTGATTATCATCGTCGGTTTGCGAGGAGGCATCTTTACCCCCACGGAGGCGGCTTCCATTGCGGCCTTCTATGCCCTCTTTGTCGGAGTGGTTATTTATCGCGAACTCAATTGGGGCAATATTACGGAAGTCTTGGTTGCGGCGGCGAAAACCACCAGTGTGGTCATGTTCCTGGCGGCGGCAGCTATGGTTTCCTCGTGGCTGATTGCGGTAGCGAACATCCCGGCGCAGCTTGGCGAACTCCTGGCGCCTGTTCTGGACAATAAACTCCTGTTGATGATCGCCATCAACCTTATTGTATTGCTGGTCGGTACGGCCATGGACGCAACGCCTACTATACTGATACTGACTCCTGTAATGATGCCGATTATCTTAAAGGCAGGCATTGATCCCGTTTATTTCGGCTTTATGTTTGTATTTAACAACATGATTGGCCTCTTAACGCCGCCGGTAGGTACGGTGCTTAATGTGGCAGCCGGGGTAGGCAAGGTTACAATGGATCAGATTATGCGCAATGTCTGGCCCTATATGTGGATAGAAATTCTGTTGCTCATACTGCTGACCTTTTTCCCGGACATTGTTATTGTTCCGATGCGAATTCTTACCGGTTCCTAAC
>NZ_AFGF01000180.1 GCF_000219125.1 Acetonema longum DSM 6540 | reverse complement strand
GCTCAAAACGTTCAGGTGCATCAATCCGATCCCAATCCAGTCACAGAACCGGAAGATCCCAATCCCGGAGAACAACCTCCACAGCCGGCAGAACCTCCCACCGGAGAACAACCGACAACCCCGGATCCCTCAGTCATCCAACCCGAATTGCCCGATCTTCCGGACCTGCCTGGCAGCACCTTCACCCCTGCCCCCGTTGCCAAACCCGACCATCTGCCCCTGGTTGCCGATACCACAGCACCCGTAGCCTACCAGCCCATCATCGACCGAGCCGCCAATGGCGTAGCCCTCGTCCAGATTGCCACCCCCACCGCCGGCGGCGTCTCCCGCAACCTCTACACCCATTTCAATATCGACCCCAGCGGCCTCATCCTAAATAACACTACCGAGTACACCCAAACCCAACTGGGCGGCTACATCGACGCCAACCACCGCTTAAACGGCGTCAGCGCCCCAACCATCCTCAGCGAAGTCACCAGCCCCCACCTCAGCCACCTCAACGGCTACCTCGAAGTAGCCGGCGCCCAAGCCAACCTCGTCATCGCCAATGCGAACGGAATCTCCGTCAACGGCTTCGGAACCATCAACGCCCGGGAAATCACCCTCTCCACCGCCCAACCCACCGACTGGCAAAACCTGACCTACGCCCCGGCCGCCACCGGCGACATCCGGGTCGAAGGCGACGGCCTAAACGCCGCCACAGCCGATCATCTTTCCCTTCGCACCCGTAACTTCACCAACATCGCCTCCGAACTCCGGGCCCAGCACCTCACCCTCACCGCCGACGGCAAACTCGCCAACAGCGGCGCCATCAGCGCCACCGACACCGCCCGGCTCAGCGGCCAAACCCTCACCAAC
>NZ_AFGF01000179.1 GCF_000219125.1 Acetonema longum DSM 6540 | reverse complement strand
GGCTTAATTTCGACAGGTCAGTCTGCTGGTCTGCCGGTTTATCAGCATCGCTTCTGATTTCGATAGTCCCCGGCGCGATTGCTGACTGGGTAGTGCTGGTGTCGCTGCCGGATACGGGGAGACCTAGTTTGGGTTGAAGGCCATTATCAGTGAAATTTAAGTTACCTATCCCATAGCCTATTCCTGCGCTGCTAGCTCTATACTCGGCCTTATTCTCAATATCCGAATATGTCAACGTTCCGGTAGAAAGCTTGTTCTGGCCCGTTGCAGCCTTGCTGGCAATGACGGCGCCTTTCAGGTCGGTATTGCCTTCCACATAGATATCAAATCCTCCGTCACCGGCAAAGATTCCTGTCTGTTCATTGACACTGCTATAGTTGGACTTAATGTTTCTCTCATAGGTCGAGACTTTTCCTCCAACTCCTTTGGCGCTGTTGTAGTTGATGGAACCGCCTGCTGATTTATTTTTCTCTCTGTAAGTCTCCCTATCCTGCAAGCTTTCCAAATTCAGGTTCCGGCCCACATTCATACTGATGCTTCCGCCATGAGCCTGAGCGCCGATCAAACTCGTATCCCGGCCGGAGATAATGCTGAGATTGGTATTGCCTTTGACCATGGTTTCTGTCCAGTTTATGGC
>NZ_AFGF01000178.1 GCF_000219125.1 Acetonema longum DSM 6540 | reverse complement strand
CGTGGTTCAGAAAATATCGCTTTTCGGATTCGATGCAACAGATAGTTCTACTCTTACGCGAAAAGCAATTTATTTTCTTCCCTACCCCGAGATGCTTCGCATCTCTTGGGAATTATAGCGGAATATTGCCGTGCTTTTTGGCCGGCCGGTTTTCGCGCTTGCTGGCCAGCATATTCAATGCGGTTATGATGCGGGGACGGGTTTCCTGCGGTTCGATGACCTGATCCACATAGCCCCGTTCCGCCGCTTTATAAGGAGTAGCAAATTCTTCAACGTATTCGGCGGTTTTGGCTTGAGCGTTCGGATCATTTTTGAAAATGATATTCGCCGCTCCCGCCGGACCCATGACAGCGATTTCAGCTGTCGGCCAGGCGAAAACCTGATCCGCGCCAAGGTGCTGTGAGCACATGGCAATGTAAGCGCCGCCGTAAGCTTTGCGGGTAATAACCGTAATCTTGGGAACGGTGGCTTCCGAATAGGCATACAGCATTTTTGCGCCGTGGCGGATAATGCCGCCATACTCTTGATCGGTGCCGGGCAGGAAGCCCGGTACGTCCACCAGGGTTACCAGGGGCAGGTTAAAGGCGTCGCAGGTGCGGATAAAACGGGCTGCTTTGTCTGAGGCGCTGATATCAAGGCATCCTGCCATATAAGAAGGCTGGCTGGCGATAATGCCGACCGGCTGTCCGTCAAAGCGGGCAAAGCAGGTGATGATGTTTTTGCCGAAGTGCTGCAATACTTCATAATACTCGCCTTTATCGACGATTCTGGAGATAACCTGCAGCATATCGTAGGGCATATTGGGATTATCCGGCATCAGTGTATTCAGCTCGGAGTCGGCCCGGTGGGGTGAGTCGTCCGTATTGGTTATCGGCGCTTCTTCCAGGTTATTGCTGGGTAAAAAGCTAAGTAAATACCGGATCTGCCGCAGGCAGTCATCTTCGTTCTCTGCGGCAAAATGGGCAACACCGGATACCGAGTTATGGGTCGTGGCGCCGCCGAGCTGTTCAGCGGTCACTTCTTCAGCCGTTACCGATTTGATAACCTGAGGTCCGGTAATAAACATTTGGCTGGTGTTTTTCACCATGTAGACAAAGTCGGTCAAAGCCGGGGAATACACCGCGCCGCCGGCGCAGGGCCCCATGATCGCCGAAATTTGCGGAATCACGCCTGAAGCATGTGTGTTTCTCAAAAAGATTTTGCCGAAGCCGGACAGAGCGTCTACTGCTTCCTGAATGCGGGCGCCGCCGGAGTCGTTAATGCCGATGATCGGTGCTCCCATTTTCAGAGCCAGGTCCTGTACTTTGACAATTTTTGCGGCATGCATTTCCCCCAGGGAACCGCCTTCGACGGTGAAGTCCTGAGCGAAGACATAGACCAGACGCCCGTCAATCGTACCGTAGCCGGTGACAACGCCTTCGCCAGGAAGTTCTTTTTTTTCCATGCCGAAATTGGTGCAACGATGGCGGACAAATTGGTCCAATTCGACGAACGTGCCTGGGTCAAGCAACAGCGCGATCCGTTCCCGCGCCGTTTTTTGCCGGAGGCATGTTGTTTGTCGATGCGTTTTTGGCCGCCGCCTTGCTTAATGGTGGCTATTTTCGTTCTGACTTGCTCGATTTTCTGCTGCACTGTTGCCATACTGTACCTCCATAATGACGGAGCCGGATAAGCGTTCGGCTCCGATTTTGCCATTGGGGCTGTTATTTAGATTCGGCAAAAAATTCCTTGGTTTTTTCTTCGCTCCAGCCGAACAGTTCGTGGAGAATCTCAACTGCGTGCTGTCCCAGGAGCGGGGCAGGGGTTTCTACTTTGCCCGGTGTCAGGGAGAGCTTTACCGGTACACCCGGCATTTTCAGCTTGCCGGCTACCGGATGTTCAACTTCCACAATCATTTCGCGAGCGGCCACATGGGGGTCATTGACAATTTTTTCGACTGTGTTGATCGGTGCGCAGGGGAGTCCTGCTGTTTCCAACAGTTCCAGCCAAGCGGCAATGGTTTTTTGTTTGAATATGCCGTTGAGGATATCCGCCAGTGCATTGACATTGTTGGTGCGGTCAGCATTGGTGGCAAAGCGGGGATCAGCCAGCAGGTCAGGCCGTTCCAGCACGGCGCACAGCTTTTCCCAAAGACGGGCATTGCCGGCGCCGACAATCAAATAACCGTCTTGGGCCGTATAGGAAGAGAACGGCGTAATCGACGGATGGCGGTTGCCAAGCGGTCCGGGAACAATACCGGAAGTTACGTAACGGGCAATGGCGTTTTCGAGAATGGCAATCTGGCAGTCCAGCATGCCGACATCGACCTTTTGTCCCAGGCCGGTCCGTTCACGGTGATAGAGAGCCAGCATTGCGCCGTAAGCGGAGAAGATACCGGCGACAACGTCGCCGACCGAGGCGCCGACACGGGTGGGATCGCCGTTTTCCGGGCCGGTGATGCTCATAATGCCGCCCATGGCCTGAACAATGATGTCATAGGCAGGTTTTGACTTATAAGGACCGGTTTGTCCAAAGCCGGAGCAAGCCACATAAATAAGTTTGGGATTGATTTCTTTTAAGACATCATATCCCAAACCGAATTTTTCCATGGTCCCCGGACGGTAGTTTTCAACAACCACGTCAGCCTGTTTCACCATCTCTTTAAACAGGTCGCACTCAGCCTGCCGTTTGAAGTTCAGTTCAATCGACCGCTTGTTGCGGTTCAGGCTCATGAAGTAGGCGCTTTCTTTGCCGATAAACGGGCCGAAAGCCCGGGAATCATCACCGACCTTTGGCGGTTCGATTTTAATAACGTCGGCGCCATAATCCGCTAGCATCATGGTTGCGTAAGGACCGGCCAGTACCCGGCTGAGATCCAGCACGCGGATTCCTTCTAAGGTTTTCATCGGACATCTCTCCTTTTTTCACAATTTATAACCACATTTTATTATAGTGTCGACTTCTGTCAGGGAAAGAGATTTAGACATAAGATAACAAAATTCGCGCCTGTTAATCCGTTTTTCTGTTTCTGAAAAGTGAGGTTTTTCACAACCGCCAGCCCAAACTGGAAAAGCAGTGCGCACATTGTACACACTGCTTTTGCGTGGCCTGTTTTATCCGTAGGCCGCCGGTTCTTCTGTTTCAGATGCCTATGGCCTGGTTGAATTCCTTGATATAATGCTTGGCAACCGGTACATCCTCCACCGGGCAACCGTCAATCACCAACACATAGGTATTATTGAACCAGGGAACGATTTCTCGTACTTTGCTGATATTGACCAGGTAACTTTTGTGAGTCCGTAAAAATCCTGAGCTTTCCAGTCTTCGCTGGATGAGCTTTAACGGCATATTAGAGATAAAGTCACCCCTCTCGGTACACAACACGGCTTTGCGTTTCTGATCTGATTTCACGAAGAAGATCTCTTCCGGCAGCAATATCAGCAACCGGTTGTTATGCCACACAGGCATCCGGACCGGACCGAGAGTCTTATCGAAAGAGAGAGGATTGACCGGGGGATCTTCCTGGGTCAGGCGCTCAATTGTCAATTCCAGCCGTTCTTTGGAATACGGCTTCAAAACATAGTCGACAGCATTCAGTTCAAAGGCTTTCACGGCAAATTCGCTAAATCCGGTAGTGAAGACAAGTTTAGGGGAATGAGACAGCTGCTTCAGCTTAGCAGCTGCAGTCAAACCTTCCTCCGGCGTCCGCATGTGTACATCGAGAAAAACGGCGTCCACCTCGTGAGTACTGGCGAATTGGTAAGCCTCTTCGCCGTTCTTGCATTCACCGACAACAGTAATGTTTGTAATCTCTTCAAAAATGCAGCTTAATTCCTGACGCGCCGGGAATTCATCATCGACAATTAACACGTTTAACGGCATATATCCAGCTCCTTTCGTTGCGGAATAATGAAAGACACCTTCAGGCCCTGGCCCTTACCAGTGACAATATTAAGCCCGCAGTCAGGGCCATAAATGGCGATTAATCGGCGGTGCACATTGGAAAGACCAATAGAAGTCCGCTGGGGATTATACTCCAGGATCTTGGCAGCATACGCCGGCTCCATGCCGACGCCGTTATCCTCTACAGACAGTTTCATGCTGCCGTCAGGCTGAAATTCACTGCTAATACGGATTTCACCGCCTTCATCCTTGCTGACCAGGCCATGTTTGACGGCATTTTCGACCAGCGGCTGCAGGATCAGGGGAGGCAGCAGCATCGTTTCGCAGTCGGATTCAATATGAAGGGAGATCTTTAGACGCCCCTCAAAACGCGCCATTTCAATTTTGATATAATCATCAACATAACGCAGTTCTTTGCTCAGGGTGACAAAACTGTCGGGAGCGGCCAGATGATTGCGGTAATAATTTCCCAGATGATTGATCAGGCGTTTGGCCATATCCGGCTGTTTACGGCAGTAATAGCTGATCGTGTTCAGGGCGTTAAACAAGAAGTGCGGATTAATCTGGGCTTGCAGCGCTTTGACTTCGGCGCTGGCCAGCAGTTTGGCCTGTCGTTCCCCTTTGCTGATGGCGAGCTGGGTTGACATTAGATTAGCCAGGCCGCGGGCCAGCTCTGTTTCAAACAAGGAAACGCTGTGCTCTTGCCGTTTATACAGCACCAGCGAGCCGATAACCTGGGACCCCTCGGTCAATGGCATGGCAATCTGCCAAGACGGGAGCAGCGAGCTTTGTCCGCCTGGCTTGCCGGCTTGAAAAATACCGGATTCGCAGCTTGCCGGCAGGCTGGCGATAATATCACTGACAGCAACGGTATCGGCGACACGTTTATCGCGGACGACAAAGGCCAGCATCCGTTCCCGGGAGGTAATGCCGACGCCTGCCAGGCTTTCAACTTCCCGGTAAATAATATTGGCTGTTTCCAGCGCTGTTTGCTCATTCAACCCGTTGCCCAGAAAGCTCGTGGTTTTATTTGCAATGCTCAAAACCAGTTTGGCGGCAAAAGCCTCTGTCTTTTCCTGGGCCCGGTAAGCATCTTCCAATAAGGCAATGAAAGCGGCAATGCCGATGGGGTTGGTAAGCATCATGGCCGGTGCGATATTGATTACCAGATTGGCAACCCGTTCCTTGTCCTCGACGAGTATCATTAACAGCAGCATATGCAGCGACTCCAAAATGATTCCGACTGCCAAGGCATAACGCCACTGTTCTTTTTTCGGCTTCATCCTGACATGGATCATTCCCGACAAGATTCCCTGCAAAACCGTTATGCTGCCGCTGGCCGCAGCGGAGACGCCGCTGCCGGCTAAAAAACGATGCAAGCCGGCGATAATGCCGGAACCGATGCCGACGACAGGGCCGCCGATCAAGCCGCCGACGATCACTCCCACCGCCCGCGTATTGGCGATGCCTTCCTGCACCGTGATGCCAAAGTAAGTGCCCAACATACCTAGGAAACCGAAGATTGCAGCCAAAAACAACTTGCCTCTGGTCGAGGTGTTATACCGCCTCATGGCGTGATGCAGGATCTGCGTTTTGTTCAGGATAAAAACAAAAATCAGGATCAGGGATAATGCCATCCATAAATACTGTGTCATGTAGCTGTACGAGATTATGCCTTTCAATACCCTTCACTCCAGGTCGGAAAATATCTATATATATAATTCTTTGGCGAATGGCACAATCCTTTTGTCAATATACAACATTATGTAAATAAACAATACAGGGGTGCTGATATTGCGGTATTCGATCCGATTAGCGATAAAGCTTCAGTCTATTTGCATAGAAATGTGGCCAAAGGAGATAAAATAAGCATAGTGAAAACACTTTATATCATGCGCAGCAGGGAGAAATATGGTATAATGAAAATCATAATCGGCAGCATTTGAAGGAGGAGTATGATAATGAAACCATTAGCAGGACTGGTTGTTCTCGACCTTAGCCGTGTTTTAGCCGGCCCTTATGCCTCGATGATGTTGGCGGATTTTGGTGCCAATATTATCAAAATCGAACCCCCTAAGGTGGGGGACGATTCCCGGGCGTTTGGTCCGTTTATTGGCAAAGAAAGCGCCTATTACATGAGCCTTAATCGCAATAAACGTTCTATGACTCTGAATCTGAAGGAGCAGGCCGCCAAGGACTTATTCAAGGAAATGGTCAAGAAGGCCGATGTGGTGTTGGAGAACTACCGTCCCGGCACCATGGAGAAATTTGGTCTGGGCTATGAAGACCTGCAGAAAATCAATCCGAAAATTATCTATGCCGCTTGTTCCGGGTTCGGCCATACCGGTCCCTACATGGACAAGCCTGCTTATGATATTATCGTGCAAGCCATGGGCGGCATTATGAGCATTACCGGCCCGGAAAACGGCGATCCCACCCGGGTGGGGGCATCGGTCGGTGATATTACCGCCGGTTTGTTTGCGACCGTCGGCGTGCTGCTGGCAGTCTATCACCGGGAACGCACCGGTGAAGGCCAGAAAGTGGATGTAGGTATGCTGGACTGCCAGGTTGCCATTCTGGAAAATGCCATTTCCCGCTATCTGGTTAACGGCGTTATACCCAAGCCTCTGGGCAACCGGCATCCGTCCATCACTCCCTTTGAGTCGTTTACGGCCAAAGATGGCTACGTTATCGTCGGCGCCGGCAATGACCGTCTGTGGGAAAAGCTGTGCAGCCTGCTTGAACGCCCTGATCTGATACACGATGCGCGTTTCGCGACAAATGCCCTGCGGACACAGAATGTGAAAGAGCTTAAAGTTATTCTGGACTCCGTTTTTAAAAACAAGACCATTGATGCCTGGCTGGGATTTCTGGAGGAAGCCGGAATTCCATGCGCTCCGATTAACACCGTTGACAAGGTCATTAATGATCCTCAGATCAAAGCCAGGGACATGATCGTAGACTTGAAGCACCCAGTAGCCGGCGAAATGAAAGTGCCCGGCGTTCCCATTAAGCTGTCGAAGACTCCTGGTGCGGTGGAGACCCCGGCGCCGCTTCTGGGGCAGCATACTGAAGAAATTCTGTCTGAGGTTCTGGGCTTTAGCAAAGAGCAGATAGCTCAGCTTCAGGCAAAAGGCGCGATATAAGCGGCAAGAAAAAAGTCTGCTTTCGCAGAGTCTTTTTTCTGCCTTGGCAAGAAAAATTCTGCATTCACAGAGCTTTTTTGTCCCTTGGCAAGAAAAATTCTGCTTTTGTAGAGCTTTTTTCTATGGAACAACGAAAGATGGACGCTTGCGTCCATCTTTTCTAAATTGGAGGCTATATGCAAGACAACACTCAAGATCAGATTTTGACGGATGTATCGCAAATCACCCGCAAAAATGTCATGGTCATTGGCATTGCCATCATGGCCTTTGCATTACTGCTGGCCCTGAGCCTTTATAAATGGTTTTTTTCTAACATCAGGCAACCGATAGAAGTATTCTTCCATTTGATGTTCATCTCTGTCCTGCTGGAACGGGCCCAAGCGCAATACATTGTTGAAATGGACCAGACCGTTCTGCGTTTTCGCAAAAAGAGCCTGTTAGGTAGGGCGAAGCATGAAGTACCCTACCACAATATCCTGGGGATTTACCGCTATCATCCTCAACTGCTTGGAGTTATTAAATTCAGACGGACATACCGTATGAATTCTTCCCTCGACAATCGTATCGTCTGGGTTCTGGCTTACGAGACGATGGGAGACAAGGGCAAGAAAGAGAATAGAAGAATCTTCTTTAAAGCTAGCGAACCCATACTGGCAGCCCTAGCGGAAAAGCTGCCAACCCGGGTTAAAATCAGCGAACAGCAGGTGGTCATGGAGGCCCTCCAGAGGGACCCGAACTGGGGAAAAGAGTAGGGGACTGTTGAAAAAGGCCCATCTGCGTCACTTCAGCCTCCTGCGGGCGGGCTCATTCAGAAAACATCCCTTTTCGGTTTCGTATGCAGTAGTTTATTTTGCTATGACTACACCGAAAAGAGATTTGTTTTCCTCCTGATCTCACGATGCTCCGCATCTTTCTAGTACGACGTACCCTGCGAACGTACGTCTCATGCCCGTCCTCGTCACGCTATCAGAATTTGTGACTTTTCGGGAGAGAGGTAGTAGCGGATGTTTTCTCATGAGCCGAAAAGTCACCTAAATTCTTCAGTATGGCAACGCAGGCGTTGCTCTTACCTAGCATCTGAACCTTTTTGAACAGCCCCGGGTTCTAGGCTATCCATAAATCCTAATCCAGGGAGGCGGAAATATGTTTTGTAGTTTTTGCGGTGTTCGTCTCGCCCCGGAGGCAAAGTTCTGCCATCAGTGCGGTGCGGCGGTTCAGGCCCCTCCGGCGGCAGGCGCAGATTACCGGCATTGCCGGGTCACTCTCGTCCAGGTGGGGGAGAAGTGGTCTCTGTTCGGCAAAGAAATCTTCGAATTCAGGGCAGTACAGGATGACGGTGTCATTGTAGCTGCCTCGGATAAGATCACGTTAACCGGCTTTGAATATGAAGGTCCCAGCGAAAAGAACAAAAAACATCAGGCGGCCTTGGACCGCCTGACAACAAAATTATATGAATCCGGCTGGCAAAAGACAAAAGACAAGCCGGGCAAGTGGTATGAACTGGTTTTTCAGCAGCCGGTTTCATAAAAATCATTGAAGAATTTATCTGCGGTCCCGCACCTGGGACCGTTCAAAAAGGTCCAGATCTAGGAAGGGTAAGAGAGACGCTCTGCGTCTCCGAGGAAGAATTTAAGTGGCTTTTCGGCTAACTGCAGAAAGGTCACTTTTTTCATTCTCCCGGAAAGTGATGTTTCTGACTGAGCTCGCCCGCAGACCTGCCAACGCAGATGGGCCTTTTTCCCCTTTGTTGTAACCTCTTTCACCATAGGGCTGCAGTATATCCAGCCACTTTTCTTCCAGAAGTGCTAGGGCTTCGGGCCAATCCTGGGGGTCGAATTCTTCAGTCTTCAGAGTCTCCAGAATATCAAAGGCAAAGGAACCAGAACCGTAATCATTCCAATCCTGCTGCAACGCTTTGTTAACATGGCCATTACCCTTGAGCTGAAACCGTTGGCTGTTCAGTTTGCCGGCCACATTCTGGCTGCTGCCGATAAAAATCTTACCGTTTATATTATTTTTTATCTGAAAAACTCCCATGGCAGGCGGATTCTGTTTATAGGCCAATTTTAGCTCTTTGTGTCTGTCTGACATGATTCCCAC
>NZ_AFGF01000177.1 GCF_000219125.1 Acetonema longum DSM 6540 | reverse complement strand
GTAACAGGGCTAACGCTCACAAGCTGAGGTTGCCGGTGTGTTTTATGGTGATGAGTAAAGGAGTGTGGTCGTTATTTATCCAAAACGGAGTTTGGCGTTCTGCGGGATGGACATGCACAAAGAGCAGCATACCGCAGTGGTCATTGATTGCTGGCTGAATATCTTGGGGGAAATCACCTTGGAGAACCGGCCGGGGAAGTTTGATCAATTTCTTTCTCATGTAAAAAAACTGAGTGGAGACTTAACGCTGGTTTTTGGCCTGGAGGATACGCGCGGCTTAGGAAGAAACCTGGCCATGTATCTGGTCGGGCATAAGTTTGTCGTCAAGCACATTAACCCTGCCTATACCAGCGCCATGCGGCTAAGTGCGCCCACGGTCTTTAAAAATGACTCCTATGATGCGTTTTGCGTTGCCAGGGT
>NZ_AFGF01000176.1 GCF_000219125.1 Acetonema longum DSM 6540 | reverse complement strand
TGGAGACGAGGAGGATCGAACTCCTGACCCCCTGCTTGCAAGGCAGGTGCTCTCCCAGCTGAGCTACGCCCCCACGGTATAGAGCGTTATAGTCAAAAAAACGGTGAGTATTTCTCTCACTGGTTGCTTTTTCCTATCTCACTCTGTTTTTTTGAAGATGGTGGGCCTAAGTAGACTTGAACTACTGACCTCACGCTTATCAGGCGTGCGCTCTAACCAGCTGAGCTATAGGCCCACGGGCTGAATGTGCCCTTTGAGCACCTTCAAAACTAAACAATGCTGAGGTAAGA
>NZ_AFGF01000175.1 GCF_000219125.1 Acetonema longum DSM 6540 | reverse complement strand
CTGTGCCTTTGTAGTAGGCAATCGGATTTCCATTGATCCGAATATCGCTGATACTGTCAATCGGCCCTTCACCGCCGCACAGCAGGATATTGAGGTATTGCTCTTCGCCTTTGCTTGAGACATGCTGCGCCAGAATCTGGCCGGCTGTCCGCATGACGCCGTAGGTGACGGCCAGGGCGTTGCCCTGACCTGCCAGGGACTGAGTGTTGTTCCAGCTGTACGATGGATCCATATCGGGAATGTCAGGCTTAGGGGACGGGAACCAGTGGTTGATCAGGGCTCCCCCGATCATGCTTCCGATAGAAGAAGCCGCGCCGGACAAACCGGACAAAAAAGACCCCTTCATTAGGCCGCCAATCCAATTCCCGATGAGTCCTCCTACTAACAGCGTAGCAAAAAATTTACCCCATTTGGAGTTGCCGACGACCGGACAGACAGCAATCCAGTCGTTGTTATCCATAACCAGCTCTGTCGCGTCAGCCGCAGCACTGCCGTTAACGCTGACTACATAGTTGTCCAGTCCCAGGAGGTAGGGCTGAATATATTCATAGGCTGTTTTGCCGGGAACATGCTCGCTGGTGTGGACTTCTTTTCCGTTATGGTTAAATGGATTTTTTAGAATGGTTATTGTGATCATTTTGTCACCTCC
>NZ_AFGF01000174.1 GCF_000219125.1 Acetonema longum DSM 6540 | reverse complement strand
TTTACTAGTTCTTGTTTTTCCTGGACTGTTTTTTTATCAAAGATTGTTCCTAAGGTATTTAAGGCTTGGTCGGTATTACGGTTTAGTTGGCTTATGTCGGTGTTGCCGGTTCTTATTTCAATGCTACCGGCTGCAACAGCCGATTGAGTTGTGCTGGCAGCGTCACCGTTGACTGGCATATCCGGAGTAAGGTCACTCGTCAGTTTGCCATCCTTGAAATCTAGGCTAAGACCGGAATTGCTTGCTTCATACTCGGCCTTGTTTTCAATATCAGACCAAGTCAGACTCCCGGTATCCAGCTTGTTCTTATCAGTAGTGGCTTCGCTGCCAATGACGGCGCCTTTTAAGTCGGTATTGCCTTCGACTTTGATAGCAAAGCCGCCGCTGCCGGCAAAGATTCCGGTCTGTTCTTTGACGCTCTGGTAGTCTGAGTCGATTTTGCCTTTATTGACCCCTACATTTCCCGTCACGCCGGCCCCAATGCCTATACTGCCATTCGTCGACTTATTTTTCTCCGTATAGGTCTCCCGATCCTGCTGGCTGGCCAGATTTAAGTCGCCGCTGGCTTCGACTTTAACGATATCTCCTTTTGCCTGTCCTCCGACTATATTGATATCACTGCCGGATTTGACAGTTAGGTTGTTTTCAGCCGTAATCAGAGTTTCATTGTAGTTGACCTGGTGTGCGTCTGTATTGCCGTTGCCACGTTGGCCCGATATTGTCACGCCTCCGCTGGCTAGATCTACGCCTACGGATGCAGATTTCTGGGAGGATTCACTCCGGCTGTCCACGGTGTTGGCTGCAGACTCCAAGTTCACATCGTTGGCTGCGTCTAGGAGGATGTCTTTTCCGTTCACGCTGGAGCCGCCTATGCGAATGTCTCCGTCTTTTGCTTGGCCGGCTACGTCTTTTTCTCCGCTGCCTGTGGCTATGATGTTGATCTGCTGCTCAGATTGCAGGCTGCTGCCAACGGATGTGCTGGTATGGGTATGGCTTTCGGATTTCTCTGTTGGCGGCTGCCGACGCTGAGGCTGACTTTGATTTTAGCCGGGTTGTCTTTTTTCGGGTCGATGGGTTTCCCTGTGTCTGGGTCGGTGCCCTGGGCTTTCTGCCAGGCTTGGTTTCCGGTTTCGATGGCTTTGATGCCGTGCAGGGCGGCCAGACGGCCATCTTCTACCTGAGTAGCCCGCTCAACGGAGTTCACTGCCTGGGTGGCGGTGCTGACCACAGTGTTGCCGGCGGTGAGGGTGAAGCCGGTTTGTTTGAATTGATAGGTATTGTGGCTGTGGGTGGTGTCGGCTGCGGCTTCGACGGCTACATTTTGGCCGGTGATGTCGATGCCGGTTTTACCGGTGATGTCAGAGGCTTTGATTTGTACGTCTTTATCGGCTTCGATGGTGACTTTGCCGTTGAGTGAGCCAACGGCGCTTTTTTTCTGTTCTGTTCCTTCGGCAGCTTCCGCGGTTTTGGTTTTGCTGCTGCCGGCGAAGACGTTCAGGCCGCCGTCGAAGGAGATGGAGAGGCCGGATTTCTTGGTGTAGGTGTAGGAGTCGCTTTCAAAGGTGGTTTGGGCGCTTTCGATGGTGACGGTTTCGCCTCTGAGGCTGAGATCGTTGCTGGCGCCCAGTTCGCTGCCACGGACGGTGAGGTCCTGGCCGGCCTGAATGTCGACTTGTTCGCCGGATAAGGTGCTGCCTTTTGCCTGGTTGAGGAGGGCGTGTTCGCGGGTGTAGGTGGTGGTGGTGGAAAGGAGGTTACCGGAGGAAGTTTGGGATTCTTTTAGGCTTTCGTGGCGTTCGTGCATTTCCTGGATATGGACTTGGTTGTCGGCCAGGATGCGAAGATTCCCTTCGCCAAGGGGGACGCCTGTTTCGTCGGTTTTGGTTACGAGATAGCTGCCGGCCACGTTGACGTTGCCTTGGCCGGATTTTTTGCTGTCGCCGGCATGGGTGGCGGCTATGGTAAGGTTGTTGCCGGCTTCGAGTTTGCTGCCTTGGACGGTTTCGTCGTCAGTGCGGTCGCGGCGGAAGTTGCCGTCATAGCCAATTTTGTTGCTGTCGTCCAACATATGGTCTTTAACGGCTGTAACGGTTACATTGCCGGCGGCCAGAGTCAGGTCCTGGCCAGCGTCGATTTGGGCGCCTTTTAGGGTGGCACCGTTTTGCGCCAGCAGCTGGATGTCGCCGCCTGCCGCAAGGCTGGTGGCGATGTGATGGGTGGCGTCATATTCAGCTTTATATTTGCGGGAGTCGACGCTGTATTGTTCGTGGTGTTCCACTGTGTCCAGTTCCAGGTTCCGGCCGGCGGACAGGGTGAGATTCTGACCGGCTACAGCCTGGGCGCCGTTCATGCTGATGTCCTGACCGGCTGTGAGGGTCAGGTTGCCGGTGGCTTCGATACTGCCGGCCTGATGAACGAGGGTCGTGGTATGTTCGCTGTTGGAGGCGGTTTGCTGTCCGATTCCGAATCGGGTGCTGAGCCCTTTTGCCGGCTGAGGGGATGCCTGTTCTGCGGTGAGGGTGGTAGTAAGGGTTTCGTTTTTGATGTCGCCGCCGGCGCTTAGGAGAAGGTCGCCGCCGGCGATGCGTCCGCTTTGGTTTAAAATATTGTTAGTCGCGGTGATTTGCAGGGTATCGGCACCGCTTAACAGGCCGCCGCGGTTAGTCAGATTTTGGACGTTCAGCAGGAGCTTGTCGGCTTTGATGGAGCCGCTGTTGGTGAGATTACCGGTAGTGGTGATATCGATTTCCTTGGCGGCGATGAGAGCGCCATCCGGTCTCAGTTCCATGTCTCTGGCGCCGGCAAGATAAACGACTGGGACCCAGACTTTCTGGCCCTGAATTTCCTGTTCGACCATCCAGACGATGTCTTGGGTCAATGCCTGGATTTGTTCAGGAGTAAGGGCAACGCCGACGGTGAGATGGAAGGTTTCGGCAGCGGCGATGCCGTTGTCCAGCAAGGCTTTATATTGTTCCTCGCTGGAGGTGTAGTTGTCTAAAAACTGCCGTCCGGTCAGGAGGGTCAACTGGTCCCGGATGAGCTTTTGCTCGTAGTAGCCGTCTCCCAGGCGCTTTTGCACCGAAGCGGGGTCAGTAGCGATTCTCTCCAGCATATAATCGCTGCCGAGGAATTGGTTTTTCTCGGTAAAACGGGGGTTGATTTCTACCAGGTATTTGGCGTTAGGATCGGTGTGGGTGGCGTAGAGGCTGTTGGCAGGAATCCGGAAGGTGTAGCCGGAGGGATTGTCGCTGCCGGCTGAGCCGGTAGTTTGGCCGAGCAGGGTTGATGCCATACCGCCTACCGGGGCATTGTCTACGCCTAATGTCAGGTTATCAATGGAGCCAACAACGCCGCTGATGCTTTGGTTGCCGCTGATGATCGAGGCGTAGCCGGAGATATTCTCGGAGAATTGCTCATTGACAGGATCGCGATCTGTGACGTCACGGTGGCTGTGGTCGACACAGGATCCCATTATTTTATGTTTGCAGTATCGTTCCCTGCGGGTATAGGAACTGGTGCCGGCCTGGGTAATGATGCGGGTGTTGGCGTAGCTGATGTTGGTAAGCCGGTCGCTGTCAAAGTCGAGATGTCCGCCGGCAGTGATGGTGCTAACGTTGTTTTCAATGGAGCCTCGCAGGATCATATTGCCGCCGGCTAAAATCTGGCCGGGATCGCTGTCTTTGGTAACTACGGTTTCGGTGACGACTTCGGTGTAGGTGCGGCTGGCTTTGTAATAGGGAGCGGAGTAGGGGATATCTTCGGTTTTGGTGGTGCGGGATACTTCTTGCTGCTCAACAGCGAATTCCCGTTTTTTGTTGGTAATTTTCTGGGCGAACAAGCCGATATTTCCATCCGATTCGATGGTGGCGGATTGGTTGAGAATGTTCCCGGTAAGGTGGGTGTAAAAACCGTTGGCATCCTGTTCTTCATCGGCAGCCACGATAAGATCGCCCTGGCCGTAGAGGATGGCGCCGTCTTTGTTTTCTAAGAGGCTGCCGGCAAAGTACCAGGCGTTGCCGGTGGCGCCGATAATGGCCTCTTCGCCTGTGTTGTGAATATGATTGGCTTTAATGATCAGGTTGTCACTGAAGAAAATGCCAGTATTGGTGAAGGTTTGGCTGGTTGTTTGGGTCAGGCCGCCGTCGATGCGTCCCTGATTGGCGATGTCAGTGTCGGCGGTGAGTTGAATGGCGCCAGCATTGAGGAGGCCGTCTTGCTGGTTGTGGATGCTGACGGCGTTCAGGAAAAGGGCGCCGGTGGCTTTCATGACGCCTTGGTTAGTCAATGTCCCTTGGGTAGTGAAGGTCAGGTTGTTGTTGGCGGCAAGCAGGCCGCCAGTATTGGTAAACCGCTGTGTTTCAGTCCAGAGGTCATGGCCGGCCCCTATTTGCCCCTGGATATTAGTAAGGTAAGCGGTGGGGTTCAGAGTGAGGTTTTGACCGGCATATAAAAATCCCTGGGTATTATCCAGGCCATCAGGAGTATTCAGGGTAAGATTTCGTCCGGCGGCCAGGGTACCATGGGAATTGAGGATTTGCTGCGCCTGGATGTTGAGGTGGCCGTTGGCCTGCAGGATGGCGTCGCTGGTATCCAGGGTGTTTTGTATGGCAAAATCGGCGTTGCCGCCGGCGTAGGTTTTAGCGCCGCTGAGATCGGCGACGCTAACGGTGATGGTAAGGTCACCGGTGTCGCCGATGTTGCCGGCGGTGGTAAGACCGGCGGCGATGGTGCCGCTGGATTGGAGGGTGGCTCCGGCGAGTGTGAAATGGCCGCCGGCGGTCAACGATCCAGTGTTGCGGATGTCTTGGCCTGTATGGATTTGGGCGTCGCCTCCGGCATGGAGGGTGCCTTGGTTGGTGAAGGAGTCGTCGGTCTGGATCTGGATCTGGCCAGTGGCGCCGGTATGGCCGGCTAGAATCACTTTGCCGGTTTGGGTGACTCGGATGTCGCCGCTAGTGGCGCTGAGATTGCCTTGGCTGTTGACGCCAACGCCTTGTTCGGTGCCGATGAGGCGGATTTTGTTGGCGTACATGCCGCCCAGGAGTCCTACATCCAGAGCAACTTGGGGCTGTGAGTCTTCTCCAGAGATTTTTTGCGTGGCCAGGGTATCATACCGGATTTGATTCGCGCCAGTGACGAGGTTGAGTTCTTGGGCCCAGATACCGGCGTTGATGGTGGCTGCCCGGCTGAGAATATCAAGCCGGTCGGTCGTGGATGCGTCCAGTCCCTGACCTTCGATGCGGATCTGGCCGCGGCTGACCCGAAAGGCTTCCAGACTGCCGGAGCCGCCAAACACCGGGACGCCAGTCGTGAGGACGGCGCGGCTGGTATTGATAAAACCGAAGCCATTGCCGACAATGCCGTTCGGATTTGCGATGATGACGTCGGCGCGCTGGCCGGCAACTTCGGTATAGCCGCGCAGGTGGCTGGGATTGGCACTGGTGACTTCGTTTAGGATGATGCGGGCGGGGCGATTGCCGATAGAAGAGTTGCCGCTGATGTAGCCGCCCAGCTGGGTTTGGGTGATGGCAGCGGAGTTGTTGAGGATAAGGCCGTTAGTCGGGACGTTGAAATGGGTGTACTGGTTACGGGAAACACCGGCGGCCGAAGGGGTGGTGATCTGGACGACAGATACGCCGTTGGCGGCTGTGTCGATAATCGGCCGGTTTTTGCCGGCTTGAGGGTCGGCGACAACCTGGGCCAGTGACAATGTTGGCTGACCCAGGTAAAAGGCAAGGGTCAGCCAGGCAACGATTTTTTTCAGTTTTTTGGTAATCAGGGGCGATGCAAGATGCATGGCAATCTCTCCTTGGTAACAGAAACGTTGGGGTTCTTTTTGGGGGGCTACATATAAAAAGCTTTATATTTGGCAAAGAAGCTGAAACCCGAATGTGGTATCGGCGGTTTGATAGCCCTGGGGTTTATAGATGGGCCAGCCGGCGAACAGGTCATATTGGAAGGTGGCGAGATTGCCTCTCAGACCTACGGCGCCGCCGGCCAGTTTTTTACCGGGCAGGTATTGGGTGGCCTGGCCGCTGACTTGTCCATAGTCAAGGCCCAGGTAGACTTCCGGTCCGCCGCCGGCCAGGGGAATGGCTAGTTCGTTGCGAAGGTACCAGCCTTTTTCGGCGGATAAGGTTTGTTCGCCGTCAAAGCCGCGGACTGTGTAACGGTTGCCTATGGAGAAATATTCGGAGCCATATAGGGGGCTCAGGGTGTGTTGCCCGTAAAAGTTGACTCTGTATTGGGCCGGAGCGCCAAAAAAGGCAGCCGGGGCCACCGTCTGTAGGTCAACGGTCCATAGGCTGTAGCGGGTGGTGGGATCATCCGGGAGTCTGTCGGCCGGTTCTTCCTGGGCATGAAACCAGGAAACGCCTTGTTTATTGGCTATTTTGACGTCATAAACGGTGTGCCCGGCGTAGCGGGTATGCACAAAGGCAAATTCAGCAGCGGTGGTATTTTTTCTCTGGACTTCAATTTCGGTGTCATCGATATAACTCTTGGATTTGGCGCGAAGGATGCGAAAATCCAGATGAGTTTTGCTAGTTTGATCCCTCTCAAGGAGTCGCGAAGCTTTGAATTCCAGGTTGTCGCTTTCGCCGGAGGATACAAAAGGTTCGACTGCGGCGGTTACGGTTTGGTGGTATTGGTAGGAGCGCCCGGAGAAGCTAAATGTCCAATGACCGTAAGGAAAGGAGTAGTCAACGGAGTTGCCGCGGGTACCCCGCTCCGGGTGGTCTGGTTCGGCATCGACGTTAAAGGAGACGTTGAAGAGGTCGTTGATACCGAACAGGTTGTCGACAGCAAATGTTTGGGAGGATTGAAGCCGTCCGGTGGCCTTGCTGCCGGAGTCATCCAATGAGAGGATCGCTTTCCAGGGTTTTTGCCGCTGGACTTTGATGACAACGTCGCTTTGGCCAGGTTGATTGCCGGGGCGTATGTCCATTTCTACATCCTGGGAAGGGACTCGTTTCATTTGTTCCAAGCCTTGTTCCAGGTTGCGCAGATTTAAGATGTCGCCGGGACGAGCGGGAAAGGCGGTTTGCCAGGAACCGTGATAAGAGGGATCTTGAAAGCGGATTTCGTGAATGGTACCTGGGATCAGAAGCAAGGTTAGGGTTTCGCTGGAGAGATCCTGTTCCGGCACCAGGATTCGTGTGGTAATGTAGCCACGGTCAATGAGAAGATTGGAAAGGCGTTTTACGATCAGTTGGATGCCCTGTTGACCGATACGACGGTGGGAATAGGACTCAAGGTATGATGTGAGCCAGGAGAATTCCTGGAGCCTCTCTCCTTTTAACTGAATCCTATGGATCTGAAACGCAGGAGTTTCTTCCGGGAGGGATGTGTCTTCGTCTGCCTGAGATTTGTCCTGCAGGAAAACGTCCTGGCGTTCCTGGCGCTGTTTCCGTTCTTCGGCTTGCTGCCGGGCACGCCGATTGAGTTCTTCGGTTTCAGTACGGGTTGGCTGAGCGAGGGCGGGGAACGAATGCATCAGGAGCAGGGTTAAAAAGAGGAGGAGCGTGGTTTTACGCGACAGTAGTTTAAAATGATAGCTGATCATGGACAATGGAGGGGTTGCTCCTTCCTTGAAAAATAGGACCGAATCGACATGCTGCGGTGCGATGATAACACTATATTAATGTGTTATATATTTTCTGGGTATGGTAAATATTCTCTGGTAAAATAATACCATATATTATCAAATAAATCCAGGGACTTATGTCCTATTCGGTGAGACGTATG
>NZ_AFGF01000173.1 GCF_000219125.1 Acetonema longum DSM 6540 | reverse complement strand
ACCAATCTGTCAAACGTTCTAAATCCTCTTCTGCACGGGGGGTGATATTAACCGTGTATTTTTTGCGCTGCATTGAAGGCATCTAACTTCTCCTGAAACTTTTTATCCGATTTTTCTCTGGCTGATTCCAACGGTTGAGATTTGCCCTGACGGATTTGTGCTTCAGAAATCAAAAGGCTCTCATACATGGACAACTTGGCAAACAGACTTTTAAACGTATCGCTTCCCATAATAACCATATGCTCTTTGGAGTTTTTTGCCAACTGAACAATTTGGCCTTCTTCGATAGCAAGCCGTTCGATTTCAGTCATATTCCTTGATAAATCGGATATAGGGCGAATAGACAACATAGAGAATTCACCTACTTTTTTGAGTTGTTATTCTTAATATATCCTGGAATCAGAAATTAATCAAGAAGTTCGTGCGAAAATATTCGGAAATTTTATTTCGATTTATTCGTTATATTGGCTTCATGGGTAAGATGTGCAATATCTGGAAGAAGCAAGGGGACGCTTTGAAACCACTGAAAAGGCAGTAAAAAGAGTGTATCGCACGCTACAAACCCGCGATTTATGGGAGGCTGACTTTTTAAATAAGGGGTTTTTCAGTGGTTTCTGAACGTCCCCTCGCTTCTGCGATGACACTCCTACCTACTGGCACCGCTGGCCTGATGGCTTTCCGGCGAAAGGGCCTGACGATAAACTGACCGGCGGCGGGAGTAGTGACCGATATCAATATTATCAGGATTATGATATAATAACATTAACACAAAAAGCGGAGTGAGTATGTATGCCGGTTATCCGTCCAGTATCGGACTTGAGAAACAAAACTCCTGAAATTGAGGAAATTTGCATCAAAGAGCAAAAGCCGGTTTTTATCACCAAAAACGGCAACGGCCATTTAGTGGTCATGAGTCAAAGGCTCTATGAGGAACAGCAGGCACTCTTGGAGTTATACGAAAAACTGGATGAAGCGGAGGAACAGAGCAGAGCCGGTGAAACAATACCTTTTAATGAGGTTATGGCCGAAATAAGGAGCCGCATTCACGCCCGAACCCAAATATAAAATAAACGTTACGAAAATCGCCAGGATGATTTAACCGAAATAGTTGATTATATTGCTGATGATAGCCTAACGGCGGCTTTACAATTGGCTGATGAAATCGAACAGGCTATTTTAACCCTGGAGGAATTTCCTTATCGGGGAGCTAATCCGAAAAATCGGAGACTGGCCGCTAAAGGCTATAAAATGCTGATTGTTAATGATTATCTGGCTTTTTATGTTGTGATAGGCGATGCGGTAGAAATTCGGCGCATTGTATCCAGCCAGCAAAACTATGCGAAATTGCTTTAAGGTGTCGGGGGACGTTGACAACAATAACGGAAGCCCTTGTTCTCACGGCTTTTTTGCCTCCCTGCCGCCAGTGACGACAGGGAGGATGATCGGAATTATGTTTTCTGCCGTGCGGCGCAGGCGCACACATCTAAAAGCCCCGAATCCCCCCTTGCCCCCGCAACAAAAAAATTATGCGCCCCGGCGCGAAACGCCTGGCGCATTTTGGAATCCCCGATACTCTCCATGCTAACAGGAAGCAAAGGGTCGAAGATTTTGTCCGGTAGGGGATGGCTCTGGGTCTGGAGAACTATTCCGATAGGCAGTTTTTATCCCATAAAGAAGCGAGGGGACGCTCTTGTTGCTTCTTTTGCCATAAAGCGATAGAATAAATGGAAAATAGGAGATAGACTCTAAGGCAGGTGTGCGAGAAAAGAAAGCTCCACGGGTATTTATCAGAAATTGCCTGATGAGCCATCAAGTATTTTACCGGACGGTCAATCGATCGTTAATTTACAAAGCATGAAAAAATCGAAGCGCAATGAATGATCCGCCCAATAAAGAGGCTGGAAGGGGTCACGCAACGGCAAAATTGGCAGAGTAACGGGAATAATCCATCCCAGTATCATTTTAAAATTTAGACCGAAGCATAATGAACGTCCCCTCGCTTCTGTCCCCTCGCTTCTGCTCTGTTTGGCGTATTGCATTCTATGGGAAATCCGTAAAAGGCTTATGACCTTGCGTTTGCTTCTGCATCAAAGTGCCGAGTTCCTGACCTATGCTGCAGCTGTCCCGTATCCCTTCCCGATAAATAATTTCCGTGGCCAGGCAGGACTCAAGGCTGGTGGCGGACTCATACTCCCTCACCAGACGGAGCAGTTCCGGATTTTGTGTTTCCAGGTCATGGGCAATGGTCAGGAGCTGCGACAGGACAGTGTCGGCCCCTTTCACCGCTTTTCTGTATTCTGCATCGGCAGCGCCGGCTATTCTGAGGATTTGATCCACCCGATCTAAAACGTACTGGTCCAACGCCTGGTTTAAAATCCTGTTTAACACAATAAAACCCCCTATACTCAGACTGCGGCATACACTGCCGTGCTGCCGTCAGTTTTTTTATAGGGGGAAATTAAAGACGCATGCGAGGGTTTTTGATCCTACACATGCGCCTTGCTTCATCGTCTGCTAAGTCCCTGACAGCAATAAGCCGGGCACATCCGGCTTTTCAACGGAAAGGCGCTCAAGGGTATAAGAATTGCCTTCCCGCTGATCATTGTTACAGGGCTCGGCTCCGTCATCTGCTGCGTGAAGTCGCACAGCCTGATCCCCTGAGGACATTCCTGTATACTCTGCCTCGCTTGTGTTCAAGCGGGAGGCATTGTATAATAGAAATGTCGTCGTGGACAGCCTGGCTGTTATGTGTAGGTGCCTAACCACCTGCGCGTGCCTCGGGAGTGTTACCGCACTTCCAGGTCACGGCGACTTTAATTTCCACCTATTTCTTATTATAGCGCATTTCGGGTGAATTGCAAGTAACGTAAACGATGCCGGCAGGGCATGTTCATGAAAGAAATCAAGGCAGATGTCAGGGACGGGGTTGTTGACAGCAGTAGACGCTGGAGACCGTTTCCCTTTTGGCATATCAGTGACACCAGGGACGATCACCGTTTGACACCTTGTTTTGTAAAACTGTTCTTCCGGCAAGACTTGTAAATGAGTATATTGCAAGTCTTGCCCTTTTTCTATCTTTGGATATCAAAGATTTCTTGTTGAATAACTGGTAAAGATGAGCCGCCAACCTAATTTCAGGATCAGCGGCTTAAATTTTGGGTAATTACTTGACAAAGTACATTAATTAAGGATAATATAAAATTGAATTTTTGATTTGCATAAAAATTTTATTGAGAGGTATAACGCTGTGTATATCAAACGGAAAATAGAAGATACCATACTAAAGACCTCAAATACATTTCCCGTACTGCTTTTAACGGGGCCAAGACAAGCGGGCAAGACTACGTTATTGGAACAGCTTGCGGATAGCGACAGGAAGTATGTTACGCTTGACGACCCTGCCGATCGTATGTTTGCCAAAGAAGAACCACAGGCTTTCTTAGAACGGTACAGTTCTCCGGTTATAATTGACGAAATTCAATATGTGCCTGAACTCCTTCCTTATATTAAGATTGCAGTTGACAGGAATAAAAATAACGGCAGCTATTGGCTGACTGGCTCACAGATGTTTCACATGATGAAAAACGTATCCGAAAGCCTTGCCGGACGTGTTGGAATAGTAAACTTATTTGGACTTTCCGGCAATGAAATTACGGGCAATCTTTTTGGTGCATATAAAAGCGACAAAGACGAACTCACAAAAAAAATCAATACAGCAAAACCTATGACATTGGTTGAAATTTTTAAGCGTATTCACAGGGGCGGGATGCCAAGGGTTTACGAGCAGCCAGACGTAGACTTAGGCAAATACTTTTCTTCCTATGTCCAAACCTACATAAGCCGTGATATTAGAGAACTTACACAAGTTGCTGATGAGCTTGCCTTCTATCGTTTCCTATGTGTTGTGGCGGCAAGGACGGGTTCTATGGTCAACTATGAAGCGTTGGCAAAAGAGACGGAAATTTCAGCGCCTACGGCTAAACAGTGGCTATCTATATTAGTTTCTTCCGGCATCATAATATTGATAGAGCCGTACCATAACAACGCCCTGAAGCGTGTGGTTAAATCGCCTCGCATGTATTTTATGGATACAGGTCTGGCAGCGTACCTGACCCGCTGGGGCAGTCCTGATGTGTTGGAATCAGGGGCTATGGCAGGGGCATTCTTTGAGACCTATGTTGTTTCGGAAATATATAAAAGTTTTATCAATTTGGGGCAGCAACCGCCGCTGTTTTTTTACAGAGATAGCAATACCAAAGAAATTGATTTGATTATTTGGCAAGATGGTACCCTTTATCCCATTGAGATTAAAAAGAGTTCCAATCCATCGGGAGCAACTAAAAATTTCAATGCGCTTAACCCTGTCACAGACGAAAAAAATTTCGATGAAATGTCAAGGCACTTAAAAATGAAAATCGGAACAGGGAGCGTTATCTGCCTTGCAAATAATTTGCGTCCTGTCCAAGGCTCAAAAGGAGATAATTGGGTTGTGCCGGTGTGGCTAATATAAATGCAGAAAACTTATCTTAAAGCAAAAAACAAACAGCGGAGCAGCGGACAACATTAAGTTCGCCGCTTCGCTGTTTGTTGCTTATCTATCTGAAAATTTAATAATTTCGTAAGGATTTTGTAAGAGCTATTTAAGCTGAACCGGTTAAGATGTAGGTAGCATGGAGGACGGGTAACAGAGGCTGTTGCCGGCGGAATAGCTTGAAGCAGGTTTTGCCGCCGTTGGTGCGTGCATTGGGAAAAACCTGCTTTGCGGAGGGGTTTCTTATGGAAAGGGGTGTCAAAGCAGCCTTGTTTATTGGCGGTATTGTCGCGCTGGCGCTGGGCGGCTTCAGCGGCCGTAAGGCAAAGTCCGGCCTGATCCGGCCACCCGGTGCGGTTGATGAGGCGTTATTCTTATCGACTTGTCTCCGCTGCGGGCAGTGTGCTCAGGTTTGCCCGCAAAAGGCGATCAGGATCGGATATGGTGATAAAGGGATTTCCCTTGGTACTCCTTATATTGAACCGAGGCAGGCGGCCTGCAACCTATGCATGGACTGCGCCAGGGTGTGCCCCAGCAGGGCGCTGCGGGAAACCGCCAAAGAAAATGTCCGGATGGGGCTGGCGGAAATCAACCAGGACGCCTGCCTGGCCTGGCAGGGAGACGAATGTAAAATCTGTTACACCAGTTGTCCATTTTTCAACAGGGCGATTCAGCTTGAAGATCATAAACGGCCGGTAGTGAACAGGAACGTATGCGCAGGCTGCGGGATCTGCGAGTACGTATGTATTGCCAGTCCGGCGGCGGTAACGGTGAAAGCGGGGCGGTAGGCTTGCGGAATTTGCGCTTATGGCGGCGGGTTGTTCAGCTTACGGCGGCGGGACTGATGACCGCTCCCGGCTGGTGGCCGGACAATCCGGTGTGGCTGGGAACCTATATTTCCTCACGCTTTTGCGGCATTGCCCTCACCGATCCGCTGGCCGCCCTTGAGGTTGCCATAGCAGGTAAAGCGGTTGTTTGGCCGCTGCTATGGTCTGCGGTCCCCCTGATTCTGGCGGCGGCGGTGCTGGGGCGCATCTTTTGCGGCTGGATCTGCCCGCTCAATACGGCATTTGAGATCGCCGGCTCCTTCCGCAGAAAGCCCCAAAGGGCACTGGCGGGCAATTGGCAGCCCTACTGGCTGCTTGGCGGATTTTTAACCGCTTCGGCGCTGATTGGCCTGCCCGTTTTCACCCTTATTTCACCGATCGGGATACTGAGCAGGACCATCGCGTTTGGGGCGGGATTTGAAGCAGTTTTTGTAGTCTTTCTCGTTTGCCTGGAACTCTGGTATTCCCGGAAGGCATGGTGCAAAAAAGTTTGCCCGGTGGGCGCCCTTTACGGATTGCTAAGCCGGTTCAGGCGCTGCCGGATATCCCTGGACACGGCGCGATGTACCCGCTGCGGCGCATGTTATGCGGCCTGCGGCATGGGCGTCGATATTGGCAGCCCCGGGAAGCTGGCAGTTATGAACTGCAGCAATTGCGGCGACTGCATTGCCGCCTGTCCTGAACATGCCGTAAGCTACCAATGGATAAAAAGGCGGAAAGGAGGCGCTGCCAAGCATGAACCTTTTGAGAGCCATAGCAGGTAAAGAAAAACTGACCGGACAGAATTTGCTGATTTTGGGATGCGCCGCTGTACTCTTTCTTCTCTTTACCGCCTGGTCTGTCGGCTATACTTCCCGGTCCGAATTCTGCGGCGCATGCCATGAAATGACGCCGATGCAGAAAACCTGGCAGGAATCATCGCACAAAGCCGTGGCTTGTATTGACTGCCATTCCGAGCCTGGGTTCAAGGGGGTTGTTAAGGCCAAAGCCAAGGGGCTGAAGGATGTGTGGTTTCATGTGGCAGGGAAAACGGCCGGCATCAAAGCCGACGAACGGGATATAAACTGCTATTCCTGCCATCAGGACAA
The DNA here is from genome assembly GCF_000219125.1 of Acetonema longum DSM 6540. NCBI lineage: Bacteria > Bacillati > Bacillota > Negativicutes > Acetonemataceae > Acetonema > Acetonema longum. The sequence goes on along the minus strand of NZ_AFGF01000173.1, from coordinate 23,796 downwards.
GGTGAAGACCAATGTGGAAAAAGCGCTGGCTGCCAGGGATCCCCATAGCAAAAAGCACTTTGATAACGGCATGACCTGTGTTTCCTGTCATGCCGGGATCGTACACGATGCCAGGCTGAATCATGCGGTCCCGAACCGGGATACCTGCACCAGCTGTCATCTTGATCAAATGAAGAAATGATCCGAATTTTTTCCGGGAGGGAAAAATAAAAATGAAATTTTCACGCCGGGATTTTCTAAAGTCGATTGCTGTGGCGGCAGCGATGACCGGCTCCGGCTGTTCTTTTGACGCCGGCGGCGGCAAAATGCAGGGACCCACGTCGCAGCAAGACGTCGAGCAATGGGTCAAGGGCGTGTGCCGCTACTGCGGAACGGGATGCGGCGTTCTCTCCGGCGTCAGTAAAGGAAAGATCGTTGCCGTTAAAGGCGACCCGGATTGTGCGGTCAATAAGGGGAAACTGTGCGTCAAGGGAATCCTTCTGCCCAAGATCATGGACACGGAGGACCGCCTGCTCCATCCGTTAATCAGGAAAAATGGCCGGCTTGTCCGTGCAACCTGGGATGAGGCGCTGGATCTTGTCGCCGCTAAATTCAAGGAAGCGATATCGCAGTATGGACCGGATTCGGTAGCATATTACGGCTCCGGGCAGAATTACGCCGAGGAAGCCTATTTAGCCAATAAGCTGTTCAAAGGCTGCATCGGCACCAATAATATCGACGGCAACCCCCGTACCTGCATGGCCAGCGCGGTCGCCGGCTATACTACGACTTTCGGCAAGGATGAGCCGATGGGGACATACGCGGATATCGAACAGGCCGATGTATTCTTTATTATTGGCGCGAATATGGCGGAAGCGCATCCGATACTGTATTCACGGCTGGTAGACCGGAAGAACGGCAATCCCGATGTAAAGGTCATTGTCGTAGACCCGCGCCGCACCCGCACCGCCGACATAGCGGATGTCCTGCTGCAGTTTGTGCCCGGGACCGACCTGGCTCTGCTCAACAGCATGGCCTATGTGATCATCGAGGAAAATCTCGTGGACCGGGATTTTGTCGCCAACCACACGAATTTTATGCAGGGCGAGAAAAAAATTAGCTTTGACGAATTCAAAAGCTTTATCGCCGATTATGCCCCGGAAAAAGCGGCAGGCATTTGCGGCCTGCCGGCGGAACAAATCCGCGCGGTGGCAAGATTGTTTGCCGCCAAGGGCCGGAATACCATGTCGATGTGGACTATGGGCCTCAACCAGCGGATTCGCGGCACCTGGGCCAACAATCTGGTACATAACCTGCATCTGTTGACGGGAAAAATCTGCAAGCCCGGCAACACGCCCTTCTCACTGACCGGCCAGCCCAGCGCCTGCGGCAGCATTCGCGAGGTGGGAGCCCTGTCGCATCTTCTTCCCGCCCACCGGGTGGTAGCGAATGCCAAACACCGGGAAGAAGTCGCCAGGGTGTGGGGGGTAGATCCTGCTAAGATGAGCCCCAAGCCGGGATATCACACGATTGAAATGTTCCGGGCCGCTGCTGACGGCAGACTGAAAGCTCTCTGGGTGGTCTGCACCAACCCCGGGCAGTCGCTGCCGAATCTTGAGCTTTACCGCCAGGGAATGGAAAAGACCTTCCTGGTTGTTTCCGAGACGTATCATCCCACGCGGACCAGCGAACTGGCCGATGTGGTTCTGCCGTCGGCTTTGTGGATGGAAAAGGAAGGGATCTACGGCAATGGCGAAAGGCGAACGCAGCATATTGCCAAAGCCGTTGAACCCCCCGGTGAAGCGAAGCCCGATGTCTGGCACCTGATGGAAGTCGCCAAACGGCTTGGCTTTGAAAAATTTTTTGCCTATAAGGATACCGAAGAGATATGGGAAGAATACAGGAAACTGACGGTCGGGACGAAGATGGACTTACCGCCGTACTCCCGGCTCAGAAAGGAGCATGGCCTGACCTGGCCGGTGCCGGACCCTGACGGGCCGGAAACGTATATCCGCTATGCCGCGCCCTATGATCCGTTTGTAAAAGAGGGCATAAACTTTTACGGCAAGCCCGACGGCAGGGCGGTCATCTTCGCCAGGCCCCAGTCCAATGCCCAGGAGATGCCGGACAGTGAATATCCCTTCTTTTTCTCTACCGGGCGGATTCTCGAACACTGGCATACAGCCACCATGACCATGAATGTGCCGGAAATAAAGCGGGCGATGCCGGAAATGTACGTAGAACTGAATGCAGACGATGCGGCCCAAATAGGAGTAAAAGATAATGATTATGTTCATATTACTTCCCGCCGCGGCCAATGCCGCCTTAAGGCGAAAATAGACGGCCGGGGGCAGCCGCGGCCCGGGATGGCGTGGGCGCCTTTCCACGATACCGAAATATCCAGGATGATCAACTTTGTGACCATTGATGCTTTTGATGATATATCCAAACAGCCGGAGTACAAAATCTGCGCCGTAAAAATTGAAAGAGCCTGAAGCGGCTTCTCCGCTGGCATCTCTGCGGAAAGAGCGCTTGAAATGCCCGATATTAACGCCCGGTGAGGACCGGAAGGAGCAAACAAATGAAAAGACGCCATCTGGTTGGTTTAGCCGTTATTGCCCTGTTTGTTGTTTATAGCGCCGTCACTTTCAGCAGCGCCCTTACTCCCTATGTCACTTTTTCGCAGGCAAAAAGCGTGAACGGCACGGTTCAGGTCAGGGGAGTATTGATCAACGACCAAATCAGCGTTTTGGATAACGGCAGGAAGATTCAGTTTACCCTGCGGGACGAAGCCGGTGAGGCAATGCCTGTCACATACGGTGGCGTTAAGCCTGATGGGCTTGCGCAGGCAAGCAGCATCGTGGCTGTCGGGAAAGTTTCGGACGGTCAGTTTTACGCCGAAAAGCTGCTGGTGAAGTGTCCTTCAAAATATCAGGGGAGCGTGAAGAAATGACCGGCTTTGCTGCCTTATTTTTAGCCCTTGTCATAACCGGGATAGCGGCTTTCTGCTATTTTAACGCCCATTTTGCCCGGATAACGGGACGGACAGAGAAAACAAGCCGCTGTGCGCTGTATTATCAGGCCTCGGCAGCCTGTATCGCGGCAGCGGCCGCCTATCTGCTATTTATTATCCTGACCGACCGGTTTCAGTTTGCCTATGTTTTTGGGTATTCTGCCAGGGATTTGCCTTTGGTCTATAAAATATCGGCATTTTGGGCCGGGCAGGAAGGCTCATTTATGCTGTGGCTGTTGTTTCACGCCCTGTTTGGTGTCATTATGTCCCGGAAGGGCTCCTGCCCTCCCGGAACGATGGCGGTATACTGTCTGGTCCAAATCGTGCTGACCATCGTTCTTCTCGCCAAAAGCCCCTTTATGATGCTGACCGGGGTCCGCGCCGACGGGGCCGGCCTCAATCCGCTCCTGCAGGACCCCTGGATGGCGGTGCATCCTCCGGTCATCTTTTTGGGTTATGCCGGCCTTGCCGTGCCGTTTGCCTATGCGCTCGGCGGACTGCTGGCCAGCAATCACCGGGACTGGCTCCGTCCGGCCCTGGCCTGGACTCTTATGGCCTGGGCCATGTTAGGGGCGGGTATTTTCATCGGCGGTTTCTGGGCCTATAAGGTGCTGGGATGGGGCGGATACTGGGCCTGGGACCCGGTCGAAAATTCATCCCTCGTTCCCTGGCTGGTCTGCGGCGCCCTGATTCATGTCCTGATTATTGCCCGGCTGCGGCCTGCGGCGGTGAAACCGGCATATTTTGCGGCGATCTCCGCCTTTGTCCTGGTTTTGTACGGCACCTTCCTGACCCGGAGCGGCGTGCTCAGCAATTTTTCCACTCACTCTTTCGCCGATGAAGGGGTAGGCGGCTTATTGGCCGGATTAGTCATGATCGTTGTCGTGGCCTCTCTCATCCTGCTGATTGTCCGGTGGCCCGGCCTGCCGGAAGGCGAAATTTATCCGGCCCTTAAAAGCCGCGAGTTTTTGACGGCGGCCGGGGCGCTTGCACTTTCGGCCATTGCCGTACTGGTCTTAATCGGTATGTCAACACCCCTGATTACCATGCTGATCAATCAGCCGCAAAGTGTAAGCGCCGATTTCTATAACAGCACATCGCTGCCGCTGGCGATGTTCCTGATGTTGTTTTTGACCATGGCTCCCATGGTAAGCTGGGGTGAAACTAAGGAAAACCTCATAAAAAAATACTGGTGGCTGGTCTTGCTGGGGCATTTGAGCCTGTTGCCGGGAATACTGGCCGGCTTCCGCCACCCGGTTATGCTTGCCGTCGCGGGCCTGTCGGTAACCGCGCTGTTTATCAATCTGGCAGGATTGAGAAAGGTCAATCTGGCGGCCGGGCTCACTCATGCGGGTGTGGCGGTTGCTTTGATCGGCATCCTGGCCTCATCAGCGGCAAGCCGGTCGGTGATCGTCAGTTTTGAACCGGGAGAAACCCAGGCTGTTTTTGGACGCCAGGTAACCTATCCGGGTATCGAGCCGGCTGAGGACGGGAAGGGATTTTATCAGCCTTTCCAGCTTGATGGACGGGAAGTGGTGAAGGCCTATACCAAATTCGACCGGGAGGGGCGTCCGGCTGTGCGGGAGCCGGGGATATTCCGCGAAACTTTAGGCGATCTTTACTTTGCGCCGGCAGCGCGAGACGAGCATGACTCCGTCACCGAACTGATTCTCGACCGCGGCGATGAGCAGGACGGGGCCGGCCTTACGGTAAAGTTCCTGCAATCCGGCATGAACGGGAATAATATGCAAAATGTGCGGGCATACGCTTTGCTGGAGGTATCCGGGAACGGGAAAAGAGAAGAGGTAAAACCGGAGCTGTTTTACGCCGATGGCCAGTTTCAAGCCTTACCGGTAAAGGCGCTTGGATCTTATGAGGTAAGCCTGCTGGGCGTGAACACTTCCCAGGGAAAAGTGAAAATAGGCGTTAAAAACCTGGAGACGGTAAAACCGGACAAAATAGATGTCGAGATCAGCTACAAGCCGTTAATTGGTTTGGTTTGGTTAGGAACCTTCATCGTTGTCGCCGGCACTTTATGGGCAGGGCTGAGCCGAGCCGGAAAAGTATCGGCGGCCAAGGCGGCGCAAGCTTTATCGGCGCCGGAAAAATCGAGCCGGACATAGTTCCGCCAGAGGCCGGATGCTTTAATAGTTGAATGGGGTCCGGTCCTTTTGCCGGGACTTTAGTGATGCCCGAATTTTGCGGAGAGGAGGGATACTTTGGACACGGGTCAATATTTAAACCGCCATGCGCTTAAATTGATGGCCGTCGGATTCGGCATTGCGGTTTTAGGCATGGCTGTCTCAGCCGCAGGGTATACGTATGCGGAATCTCCCGCATTCTGTGGAAGCTGCCATTCCATGGAGCATGCATATACTACCTGGCAGGCATCGAACCACAAACAGATTGCCTGCAGCGAATGCCATCTGCCGCACAGCAGCATGACCACAAAAATGTTCGCCAAGATCAGGACCGGGATGAAGGATGTGTATCATGAGACGGTAAGGGATTATCCGGCGGCCATTACCGTATCGGCCCAGGGAAAAGAGTATATTGCGGACAATTGCCTGCGCTGCCACCAGTCTACCGTGGAAAATACCAAAATGGCGGCTGGCGGACAGGACTGCGGCAAGTGTCATCGCGGCCTGGTTCACGGCATGAACAAAGGCAAGGGAGGGATTCATGTTGAATAGCTTGAACAAAATGCAAAAAGCTTTAATTGCTTTGTTATGCGGGCTGCTGCTTTTCTTTGGGTTTGTTATCCTGCGGACCGGGGTGAGCCGGCCTGCATCCACCGTCAAGCTGGGCAAAGTTGCGGCGGGGGAATATGATCCGGCGGTATGGGGGCAGTATTACCCCCTGCAATATGCAAGCTTCCAGAAAAATAGCGAAATGGCGCCCTCTCCCGGCGGCTTTGGCGGCAGCCTGAAGACGCAGAACTCCGAACGGCAGCCGGAGATTCTGGCCAATTTTAAAGGAATGCCGTTCAGCATTGACTATACGGAAGACCGGGGCCATGTTTTCACGCTGGAAGACTTGAAGGAAACTAAACGGGTTAACGATAAATCCCCCGGCGCGTGTATATCCTGCAAAACGCCTTATATTGAAAAGCTCTTCCAGGAGAAGGGCTGGAGTTACGGCAAGGTGCCGTTGCGGGAGCTCCTGGCGCAAACGCCGGAGCATGGCTATATCAGCTGCGCCAACTGTCATGATCCCGCCACGATGGATCTCCGGGTGATCCAGCCGGCGTTTATCGAGGCCCAGCAGCGCCGCGGCATTGATGTGACCAAGGCGACACGTGAGGAAATGCGGACTTACGTCTGCGCCCAATGTCATGTCGAATACCATTTTGAGCCCGGAACTTCCCGGGTTGTCTTCCCCTGGGATAAGGGCCTGAAACCGGAGCAGATGTATGAGATGTACGCAACCAAACCGGGCGGGTTTGCCCAGGACTGGCAGCATCCCGACTCCAAGGCCGCGATGCTGAAGGTGCAGCATCCTGAGTTTGAAACCTGGGCAACCGGTGTTCACGGTCAGGCGGGGGTTTCCTGCGCCGACTGCCATATGCCTTATATGCGGCAAGACGGGCAGAAGTATACTTCCCACTGGATGACCAGTCCGCTCAAACACCTCGACGCTTCCTGCGGAACATGCCATACCCAGGGCGCCGCCTGGCTGGAGGAGCGCGTTAAGACGATACAGAATCATACCTGGCAGCTCCAGCACAGCGCCGGCTTAGTAGTGTCAAAAGCCCACGAAGCGATTAAAAAAGCGGCTGCGGTCCCCAATGTGGACCAGGCCGAATTGGCCCAAGCCCGCGAATTGGTCCGTAAAGCTCAATGGTATTGGGATTTTGTCGCTGCTGAAAACGGCATGGGCTTCCATAATCCCGATCAGGCGCTTCATACCTGCGGCCAGGCAATCGATCTGGGTTACAAAGCAATTGAGTCGGCCAACAAAGCCGCCGGCATCGAGCTCTTTTAAGGTGTATGACGGTGACTGAGTTCAGCGAAAAAAGTTGCCATTGACACCTTAAATAATTAATGGTATGATCATAATCAATTCAATACATGCTCTTATCTAGAGTGGTCGAGGGACTGGCCCGATGACGCCCGGCAACCGGCAGCAATGCGGTGGTGCTAATTCCAGCAGGAGAATATCCTGGAAGATGAGAGAAAGGTTTAGTCTGCGTTATGGACCCCTTTCCTCGGAAAGGGGTCTTAATTTTTTACAGGGAGAGGATTCATGGCAGATCTGCAGTTTGGCTGATCAAACAACTGCAGGCGGGATAAACTCATAAAAATACAAAATAGACCTATTAAGGGGCAGTTTAAAATCTATAAACAGGAGAGTGGAAAAAATGAAAAAATCAATCCTTGCTTTGTTAGTCATTCTGGCCGTGAGCCTGGTGGCTGCCGGTTGCGGCGGTAAAGACACCGCCAATCAGCCGGACAAGAAGCCGGTCGTAAAAGTCGGCGCTACCGCGGTTCCTCATGCTGAAATTTTGCAGTTTATCAAACCTTCTTTGGAAAAAGAAGGGATTCAATTGGAAATCGTGGAATTCAGCGATTATGTCCGTCCCAATGTTGCCTTGGCTGAAAAGGAATTAGATGCCAATTTTTTTCAACACGTGCCTTACTTAGAGAAGTTTAGTGCCGAGCGCAACCTGGCCTTAACCTATACGGCTAAAGTCCATATTGAGCCGATGGGGATTTATTCTAAAAAAATAAAAGATATTAAAGAGCTGACTCAGGGCGCCGTTGTCGCCATTCCCAACGATCCGACCAATGGCGGCCGCGCTCTGGCGATTCTGGCCAAGGCCGGGCTCATCACCCTGAAAGATGGCGTAGGCATCAGCGGTACCGTCAAAGATATCACTAATAACCCCAAAGAGTTAAAGATCCGGGAACTGGAAGCCGCCATGCTGCCCCGGTCCCTTGACGATGCAGCCATCGCGGTGATCAACACCAATTACGCCTTGGAAGCGAATCTGGTTCCGGCGAAAGACGCTCTGGTCCTGGAATCCAAAGATTCTCCCTATGCCAATGTGCTGGCCGTCCGCAAAGGCGACGAAACCAGGCCGGAAATCGTAAAATTGTCGAAAGCCCTGACTTCACCGGAAGTCAAAAAGTTTATTGAGGAAAAATATAAAGGAGCTATTGTTTCCGCATTCTAAGCAATAGCCTGTAATATCAAATTTTTTGGCCAACCGGCGAATTTGCCTGTTGGCCTTTTTTATTTAGACAGAAAAAAGCTCTGCAAAAAGCAGACTTTTTTCTTGTTTATCGCCATACTAAGGATATGATGAATCCAAAGGCAGGGCCTGTAGAAAAAGGAGATTGTAAGATGCGCATTCTGGTGGTGGAAGATGATCACGTTTTGCGAGAGGCTATTGTCGCTTTGCTGACGGAAGAAGACTATATTGTCGAAGAAGCGGCTGCCGGCGATGAAGGGATGTATATGGCCGAGCAGGCCGTCCATGACTTATTGATATTAGATATCATGCTGCCCGAAATCAGCGGACTGGAGATTGTAAAAAAGCTGCGGAGCGCCGGCGGCTCTGTGCCCATCTTGCTCCTGACGGCCCGGGACAGTGTGGACGATCGGGTGATGGGTCTGGAGTCAGGGGCCGATGACTACTTGGTAAAGCCTTTTGCCATCCGGGAACTGCTGGCCAGGATTAAGGCTTTGCTGCGGCGCAGCGGCAGTCTGGATATGGAAGGCGAATTAAGTTACGGCGGCATCTCGCTGAACAGTAAAACACGGGACGGCTGCGCGGCGGATCATCCTTTGGGCTTGACCACCAAAGAATATGATGTCCTGGAATTTTTGATCCTCAACCGGGAGCAGATTTTAACCAGAGAGCAGATGTTTGACCGGATCTGGGGGTTTGATTCCGACACGACCATCAGTATCGTCGATTTATATATTCATTATTTAAGAAAGAAGCTGGCCCCCCATGGTTTAGACTCTCTGATCCAGACTGTACGGGGCGCCGGCTTTATGCTAAAGGAGAAATAGCATGTTTCAAAGCACCTTTCGCCGGCTGACTGTCCTGAACTCCCTGGTATTTTTATCGGTGTTTGTTATTTTTGCCTCGGCTTTTTACGGCTATCTGGCCTACCGGCTGTTTGACCAGGTAGACGATGCCCTGCGGGCCAGGGTGAATTCCTTCCGGTTGGTAAGAGGGCGGATTGCCTCGGCTAGAGTCCGGCCTTTCTTTGATCCCCGCATTTTTTTGATCTTGCGCAGTTCTGACGGGCAGGCTGTCAGTTTATCCCCGTTTAGGACCGAGGAAAGCGGCGACCTGACGGCGATCGTAGCGGATATAGAATTGGGAGATCTGCGGACCAAGGAATATGAGAATCATACCTATCGGGTCATGAGTGTGCCTTATCCCTATGAAGACAAAGTTTTAAATATGGCCAATGTGGTCCAGGTGCAGGAAATCATAGCCGTCAGCATTGTGGATACCGAGGTCAGGCTGCTGCATGACCTGTTGTGGATTATGCTGGGTTCTTTGGTCTTAGGCCTTGTCGGCATTATTTGGGCCGGGTATTATCTCGCTAAGCGGGCGATGGTCCCCATTGAAGCGGCCTGGAAAAAACAGCAGCAGTTTGTGGCGGACGCGTCCCATGAACTGCGTTCGCCGATTACCGGCATCAACAGCAATGCGGAATTAATGCTGCGGCATCCTGAACGGACTATCGAAGAAGAGAGTCATCGCATCAATAATATCATTAAGGAAACCATGCGCATGGCGAAACTGATCGCCCATCTCCTTACCCTGGCCAGATCTGATGCCAACGAAGCCGAACTGCAACTGGCTCCGCTGGATATCAGTGAACTTATCGGGACGGTCGCCGAGCAATTTAAGCCTCTGGCCGAAATGAATCAAATCGAGCTTAGCGTCCAAATCACACAAAAGGTGGAACTGATCGCTGACAAAGAACGTTTGCATCAACTGGTCGTCATTCTGCTGGATAATGCTTTTAAATATACCCCGGCGGGGGGACAAATTCTTATTTCTTGTTTTACAGCGGATAAGCAGGCGGTCATTTATGTTCAGGATACCGGCCAGGGCATAGCCCCTGAGAACCTGCCGCGTATTTTTGACCGCTTCTTTCGCGAAGATAAAGCCCGGTCCCGGGAAAGCGGCACCGGGCTGGGCCTGGCCATCGCCAAATGGATCGTGGACAAGCATGGCGGCAAGATGGGGGTCGAAAGTGAAGTAGGGAAAGGGACGAAATTCAAGGTTTCTTTTCCCGGCGGCAATTCACGCTAATGGTAAAATCTTCTGTGCCATTTAGCCGGTTTTCAAAAGAAATTCTAAAATCGCTGCCGCATAATACAACCATACCCGGTACCGATACCAGAAAAAATGAAACAACTAATAGAAGGATGGTTGAAAACTATGAATGGAAATAAAAAATGGTTTCTGGCAATCAGTATGGCAACAATGATTGGCGTAAATGGAGTGGCTGTGGCCGCAGTCCCGCAGTATCAGACGCCGGAAAAAGGCAAAGCACCCGCTCACTGGCATTATCAGCGTCCGGGCCTGGAGGATAGAGGCGATTCTTTCCGGCAGCGCGACAACCGCAGCATTCAAGATAATCTGCTTAAGCTGCTGAAGATGAACGAAAGAACCTTCCAGGCTCAAATCAAATCCGGTAAATCTTTGGCGGCTATTGCCAAAAAACAAGGTGTGTCGGAACGTACCCTGAAAAACTTTTTGGTTGATCAGATGGAAAAACGTATCGATCAAGCGGTAAAACATGACAATATTTCCCGGAATCAGGCTAAACAGATGAAAGCCAAATTGCCGGAACAGGTAAAAAAGATGATTAACCGCCGGGGTTTTGATTGTAAGTATACCGGCATCCTGGACAACAGAATGTATGAACACGGCAAAACCTCATGGGGCAACAGATTTGGCAAGTAATTGCCCGATTAGCAATAGGAACAGGCGCACGCTATGCAAGCGCCTGTTCCGGTACTTAATTTTTGGTCATAGAGCTATTCTAAAGAAAATCTAAAAAATATAGGTCATAATGCAGAAATACGGATAACATAATACGGATAGACAACATATCCCAGGAATATCGGACAGCCGAAACCGGGAAAGATTACGCAGGGGAGGAGAAACGGCATGAAAATACTATTGCGCCGGGTGACCCATTATCTGTTCAATGGCATCATGACAGCCCTGATTATGGCAGCGCCAATCCTTGTACTGGCAGGTTACGCTTCGCCGGAACCGGTTGTTCAGAGCAGTGTCCTGCGGGAGTACTGGGACTCAATGTTAAGCATCCGTGAAGAGAAAGCCCGGGTAGCATTCGAAGCTGATGAAAATAATACAGGCCTGGCAACTTATTTCATTGATCTGGCGGACATGATTGATGCGACCGGTTTCTTTTCGAAAGAATAGAATAATATAAGCAGAAAAGCATTTGCTGACAAATAAAAAGACAAATGCTTTTCTGCTTTTTAGCGGGACAATAGGGATTGACAAGGCCGGAATAAGAATCTATCATAGAAATGAAAATGATAATCAAGCTCATGGTTTTAACGGGAGGTCTTATAATGAACAAACCCTTGAGTCAACTTGTGCCTGGCCAAGCGGGAAAAGTATCTAAAATTACCGGGAATAGTGCTATTCAGCGTCGGATGGTGAATATGGGATTAGCAGTCGGCACAAAAGTGGAAGTGCAGAAATACGCGCCGCTGGGTGATCCCATTGAAATAAAGCTAAAAGGATTTAATCTTTCTTTGCGTAAGGCGGAAGCTGCATTGATTGTAGCAGATATCGCAGCCGACACAGATAACAGGAGGGCAGGCTAATGAGCACAAAGGGAAAAGTATATACAGTTGCCTTAGCCGGCAATCCTAATTCCGGCAAAACAACGATTTTTAATATGCTAACCGGCTCCAAGCAGCATGTGGGCAACTATCCGGGAGTTACGGTGGAAAAACGGGAAGGAAGCTGTAGTTACAATGACGTGCAACTGAGAATCATCGACCTGCCGGGGACGTATAGCCTGACTGCCCGCGCTGAAGATGAGCTGGTGGCCCGTCAATATATTTTACAGGAACAGCCTGATGTAGTGGTGAATGTTCTGGATACAGCCAATCTGGAACGTAATCTTTATTTGTCGCTGCAGCTGCTGGAGTTGGGCCGCCCCTTGGTTCTGGCCCTCAATATGGCGGATATAGCGCAGCAGCGCGGCATGAAGGTTGACATGGAGCGGCTTTCCCGGCTGTTGGGCATTTCGGTCGTGAATACTGTGGGCAATCGCAGCAAAGGCATTAAAGAGCTGTTGTCTTCTGTGTATGAAACAGTGCAGTCTGCCGGTAAAAAAGATGCCTTTACAGTGAATTACGGACCGGAGTTGGAAGCAGCCGTATCCAATCTGACCGAATTGTTGCTCTCCGGGAATCCGGCCGGCGGTCAATATCCTGCCCGCTGGATGGCTATCAAGCTGCTGGAAAATGATCAGGAGATTATCGCTCTTGTAAAAAATGCGGCCAATGGCGATAAGATTCTGCAATTAGCGGTGGAAGTCCGCATGGCATTGGCGAAAGAAGCCGGTGAAGATGCTGAAATGCTCATTGCTAATCGCCGGTATGCCCATTTGGACCGTATTATTAAGGAAGTGCTGGTGGCAGAGAATCAGGACCGCCTCACTCTGTCGGACCGGCTGGACCAGGTGTTAACCAGCCGTATCTTTGGTTTGCCGATTTTTTTCGCACTTATGTGGCTTTTGTTTAATATGGTCTTTACTCTCTCGGAACAGCCGGCGGGCTGGATTGAAGACGGCGTAGCCCTGCTGGGTGAATGGGCCGGGACCTATCTGCCGGACGGAGACCTGAAGTCGCTGGTTGTGGATGGTATGATTGGCGGGGTAGGCGGCGTCATTGTGTTCCTGCCTAATATCATCCTCTTATTTTTGGGAATTGCCATCTTGGAAGACAGCGGCTATATGGCCCGGGCGGCTTTTATCATGGACCGGATCATGCGAGCCGTTGGCCTGCACGGCAAATCCTTCATTCCCATGTTGATCGGCTTTGGCTGCGGCGTTCCCGCGGTTATGGGCGCCAGAACCCTGGAGAATCCCCGTGATCGGCTGGTAACGATTTTGGTTGTGCCGCTGATGAGCTGCAGCGCCCGCCTGCCAGTGTACACCGTACTGATTTCGGCCTTCTTCGCATCGGAAATGGCGGGGACTGTGCTGTTTTCCATTTATCTGGCGGGCATTATCCTGGCTATCCTGATGGCCCGTATTTTCCGGAGCTTCCTGTTGACAGGAGAAGCCGAACCTTTTGTTATGGAGATGCCTCCTTATCATGTCCCGACAGTACGCAGCATCCTGATCCACATGTGGGAACGGTGCATGCTGTATTTGAAAAAAGCAGGCACTGTTATCCTGGCTGTTTCGGTTATCATCTGGTTTTTGAGCAGCTATCCCAAGGAGATCGAGTACTCTAAAGACTATGAAGCTTTAACGGCAGCGGCGGAAGCTGCCTTTACCGAACAGGTCGCGAAAGAAGTAGCAGCCCCGCTGAACATCGAGAAAATAGAAGACCATTCTGCACTGGCAGAACTTATTGCCAAAGTGAAAGACCTGGATGAAACTCTGGCTGCTTCCGGTGAAGAGTTGGGAGAAGACAGCGAAGAATACCGTCAGGCGGAAATCGCCAGAGACAATGAGGTCGCAGCCTTGAAAACAGCCAACCCGGCTATCTTCTCCGCTGCCGCTCAATATTTGGAGCTGGAAGCAGCCCGGGATGCAACGGCAGAACAACTGGCCAGGGAACAGGCCGGCGAAGATTTAGCCGGCAGCTATGCCGGTGGCATCGGACACGCTATTGAACCGCTGATCAAGCCCCTGGGGTTTGACTGGAAGATCGGCATCGCTCTGTTTGCCGGCTTTGCTGCCAAAGAGGTAGTGGTCAGCACCCTGGGCACGATCTACAGCATTGGTGCAGTAGATGAAACTTCGGTGGAAATCACGAAAATGCTGGCCCAGGATCCTACTTTCAGTCCCCTGGTGGCTTATACTCTGATGCTCTTTGTCCTGATTTACGTTCCTTGTCTGGCAGCCATGGCTGTTATCCGCCGAGAGACCAACTCCTGGAGGTGGACCTTCTTCACCATGGGCTATACGATCGCTTTAGCATGGATCGTCTCGTTCATTGTATATCGTGGCGGTTTGTTGTTAGGTTATTAGAATTAGCTGACATACAATTCGGCTCTTTAGTTGGCGTCGGATCAGGCGGGGGAAACTCTCCGCCTGATCCGATGGTAACATTATTATATATACATATTTATAGCCAACTTATTGAGAATGATAATCAATTTCAAATCAAGGAGGAACAGAATGAAACACGGGAAAACTTTATTGATGGCAGCACTGCTGACCCTGGGAACCGCTGCCGGGGTCCATGCGGAAGAAGGGGACGCCCTTGAAATTTCGGGAAGCCTCACTGGGAACTGGGAACATGTAGAAGAGAAAGCGACGGATGAAGAGTTTGATAATACCGAGCAAACCTTCAACCTGAATCTCAATTATTCGTTCTCAGACAAGCTGGAAGCATACCTGCGCTACAGCTACCGCCACTTCGGCGGCGATAATTCCGATGAAAAAATCTCCGAGTTGGACCTATACGGCATCAAGTATCAGTTGAACGAAGAAAATGCCCTGAACATAGGCTCTCAGGAAGCGGAACTGGGCGTTTTGTCCGGTCTGGTAGATTTGACCGAAGTTGGAAAAGATGCCATGATGCAGGGGGTTACCTGGGATTATGGCGCTGAAGACGCGGATATTAGCGCTCATGTGATCGGCGGTGAGACTTTTGACGGCGATCTTACCCTGGCAGGACTTCAGTTGAACAAGAAAATGGGAGATGTGACTGTATCCGGTGAATACCTGCACCTGAAGGATGATACTACGGATGATAAGCTATCTACTTTTGGCCTGGGTGCAGCCTACACCTTTGAGAAATGGGGATTGGCCGCCGAATATCTGCGGTCCGATGCGGACGAAGATAAGACCGGCTATTTAGCTGGCGTCACTTATTCATTCACTGATGACAACACCCTGAGTTTGACCTATCGCAACCTGAAAAGCGCTTCTACCCTCATCGGTACTTACGGAAATGATACCAAGGGCTTTGAACTGGAATGGGAGAAGTCCTTCAGCGATCGTTGGACCCTTACTCTGACCCACGAAAAGGCCACTACGATCAGCACTGACGAAGACACTGATACGAGCACAGTTGAAGTGTCATATAGCTTCTAAATACAGTCAGGCAAGGGAATGTATGAAGGATTTGGACCGGCTACGGAGGCATCCTTCTCCCCTTAATGCGCCGGAAGAGCTGCGGGATTTCGCGACTCTTCCGGCGCATTACTTTATTGGATGCGGTGTAATGATTGACAAAATTATGATGGCATGCTAATATAATGCCACTTTCGATAATACTTATAATAAGTAAAATAAATAAGGAGAATGCGGCATGCTCCCCATAGCAAATAACACCATGAGAGTAAAGCAGGTCAATGTTGAATTGGTTAAAACTGCTTTGAAGGCTTTGAAAATTGGGACTAAATCAACGATCGCTAATGCAACCGGGTTAAGTGTGGCAACCTGCGGCAACATTTTAAATGAGCTGTTAGGGCGCGGTGAAGTTATAGAAACGGATTTAGAGGAGTCTAGCGGCGGCCGCCCGGCAAAACGCTTTATATATAATGCAAATTATGCCTATATTGCTTGTATCTATGTGAGTAACGAGGGAGGAACTTATAGAGTAGTCTATGCTATTGCCAATTTAACCGGTGAGATTATTGAAAGAAATTCGTCGGAAGCAGAAAGCATTAACTATGAAGCGATAGATAAACTCATTGAGAATCTGACTGGAAAATACGCAAATATTAAGGCTGTTGGCATTGGTATACCGGGGATTGTGCATAAAGGTCTGATTGGTGCCGGCGATATTGAAGAGCTGGTGGATATTCCATTGGCTGCCCGGTTAAAAGCTAAATACAACCTGCAGATTACAGTTGAGAATGATGTGAACTTAACCGCTTATGGTTTCTGTCAAAAACAACGCTATGAGGAAGATAAGACGGTTGCGGTTGTCATGTTCCCGGAGGGTAACTGTTCCGGTGCGGGGATTGTTATCGACGGGCGTATTATCAGAGGCAATACAAGCTTTGCAGGGGAAGTGTCCTATTTGCCTTTGAATTATTCACAGGAAGAGCAAATCAGGCAAACGAAAAATCCGGATGTTTTCTTCTCTTTAATGGTGAAAACAATTATATCCATCATCGCCGTTATTAATCCGGCTATTATCGCAGTAACGGGAGGCCTGACCCGGTTAGATACGCGGTTAGATACGATGGAGGGCATTGCCCGTTCCTGCGAAGCAATCATACCCCGGGAACATATGCCGCAGATCATCATTAAAGAAAATATGCAGGAGGACTGTATCCATGGTTTGATTTCGATTACGCTGGAAAGCATGGCCTGTGATATTCAATTGATAGAAAAAAGGCTGTAAGTGTATAACACAGTGCGAGTCAGATTTTCATTCACATGATGCGCAGGAGGGTGCAGGGATAAAATGAGTGAGAAACAAAACGGATTTAATTTGCGGATAGGTGACTGCCCGGCTTCTAAATATCCGGTACCGGGTCTTTGGGAACAAATTTCCACACGGGTAGCTTTCTTTGTTGGCGGTATCGGGGTTTCGGCATGGGCTCCACTGGTTCCCTACGCGAAGGGGCGCCTGGGGATTGAGGAGGGGGCTTTGGGACTTCTGCTGCTGTGTCTGGGGGCCGGCTCGATTATGGCCATGCCTTTCTCTGGTGTGCTGGCAGCACGCTTTGGCTGCCGCCTGGTGATTTTGACTGCCAGTTTACTTATCTGCGCCTCTTTGCCGTTTCTTGCCACGGCGGCAAGCATTCCGGCAATCGTGGCTGCAATGCTGATTTTTGGCGCTGCAATGGGTATGGCCGATGTAGTGATTAATATCCAGGCTGTGATTGTCGAGAAAGCCAGCGGTCGAAGTATGATGTCCGGATTTCATGGGCTGTGGAGTGTTGGCGGTTTCGTTGGCTCAGGCGGTGTCAGTGTTTTTCTTGGCATGGGGGTATCCCCGCTGGTGGCAGTGTCAGGTGTCGTAGTGGTTATTGTAACTCTATTGCTGATCTTCGGAAGATATTTGCTGCCCTATGGAAGTGAGGAAGAACAGGGCGCATCATTTATTTTTCCTAAAGGAATTGTCCTCTTCATCGGATTTTTAAGTTTTATAATCTTTCTGGCAGAAGGATCCATGCTGGACTGGAGCGCCGTATTCTTAACCTCACAGCGCGGGGTTGATTTTTCTTATGCAGGACTCGGTTATTCGTTGTTTTCCATAGCAATGGTGATAGGCAGACTTACGGGGGACCGCATTGTTTTTCGATTGGGCGGCAAGAAAGTCGTTCTTTTTGGAGGAATCTGCGCGGCGTTAGGACTTGTCTGTGTCATATTCATTCCCCACTGGGCTGTGGCTTTTATTGGTTTTGGACTGGTCGGGCTGGGGGCTTCTAATATTGTGCCGGTACTGTTTTCCGCATTGGGGCGTCAGAAAGTCATGCCGGCAAATCTGGCGGTATCGTCTGCCAGTACGCTTGCCTATTCCGGCGTTTTAGCCGGACCTGCACTTATCGGTTTTGTTGCTCATACATGGAATCTTTCCTTTGCTTTTTTTGCTGTAGCGGTAATGCTGCTGGTTGTGGCAGCCAGTTCCCGTGTTGTAACTGAATCGTAACGGCGTTAAGATTGAGAGGAAGAGGAAGACATTCGAAATTTAGCTGGAATGTAGAGGAGGAAATAAGAAATGTTAGCTGACTATCATGTCCATACACACCATTCCGGTGATTCGTCATACCCAATGGAGGATATGATTCTACAGGCGATTCGGCTGGGATTGGACGAGATTTGCATTACGGAGCATATGGACTATTTTAGAAACGACTTCACTCATATGGTGAATTACGATAAATACCTGAAAGAATATTGCTGCATGCAAGCGAAATATCAAGATAAAATTTGTATTAAGTTTGGCGTGGAGTTTGGTGTGCAAGTACATACCATCAAAGAGTTTGAACGTGATTTTGCCGCCTATCCATTTGATTTTATCATTCTATCGAACCATCAAATTGACGATAAGGAGTTTTGGATCGGAGACTATCAACAAGGGAAAACGCAGTTGGAATACAACCGGGAATATTATCAGGCAATCTTCGATGTAATTTCTGACTTTAAGAGCTACAGTGTCTTAGGGCATTTAGATATGATTAAGCGTTATGACCGGGAAGGCATACTGGATGACCGTGTTAATGAAGAACTGATAAAGAATATTTTAAAACTGGCCATTGCAGACGGTAAAGGCCTGGAAGTAAATACTTCCTGTTTTCGCTACGGACTGCCGGACCTTACTCCCTCGCGCACCATTTTAACCTGGTATTATGAACTGGGTGGTAAGATACTTACGATGGGGTCCGATTGTCATGAGGAAAACCATTTAGGGCACTTTCTTTTATCTGCGAAAGAGGAATTAAAGACGATGGGATTTAAGCAGTTTTGCACTTTTGACAAAATGAAACCCATTTTTCATGATCTATAATAGCATCTTTATTAAAAAGTGGTTGCTTTCTTGCTGGCTGCTCAATCAGCTGTTCTTGACGCATGGCCTTGGCAGACCAACGCCGCGGAAATCAAGCGTATGAAAAAATAGCAAGCTTGTGATGCCCCGTTGAATGCAATATAATATATAATTGAAACCCCTTAAACAGAGCAGGGACGTAGGCAGGTGAAAAGCTAATTGGCCGGTGAGATTGCTGATATAGTATTGACAAATGGCGTGGTGTATACTGCCGATCAGGCAAATACAGTATGTGAAGCTGTGGCAATCAAGGATAATAGAATCCTGTTTGTTGGCGGCAGCCATGCTGCGGAAGATTATCTCGGCGGTGAAAGCCGGAAAATTGATTTGGCGGGCCGGATGGTTATTCCCGGCATGCTGGATACTCATATCCATCCGCCGGGACTGTCACTGCTGGAATTGTATGAGGTGCAGTTAGCTCATTGCAACAGTTTGGGAGAATATCTGGACGCGGTAAAAAACTTTATTGCTCAGCGCCCGGATATCGAAGCAGTTTATGGCCGGGGCTGGTCCTGGAGTGTATTGCAGGGCGATGAATTAAACAAAGGTCCACGTAAAGAATACCTGGATGCGGTGACCCAGGACATACCGGTGATATTAAGAGCCAATGACGGGCACACCCTCTGGCTGAACTCCAAGGCTCTGGCGGTGAACGGCGTAACTACCGCGACCCCAACACCGGCGGGCGGCATCATCGAAAAGGACCCGTTAAGCGGCGAGCTTTGGGGAACACTGAAGGAAGGGGCCATGCGGCTGATTGCCTTGCCTCAGTATAGTATGAAACAGTATCGGGAAGCCATAATTGCTTTTCAGCAAAAAATGAACAGTTTTGGCATTACCGGCATTCTGTGCCTGGGCAGCCTGGCCTTTCAAACTATTTTTGAGGTTTGCGGTGAGCTGGAGCAACAAGGCCGGCTGCAGCTTCGTGTCCGGGGGGCCGTGACCGTCCAGCCCCAGGAGGATTTGCCTAAACAGTTTGAGGCTATAGACAGGCTGCGCCGGCAGTATCATACACTGTCCTTACAGGTAACTGCCGCTAAGTTTTTTACCGACGGCGTAGTGGAAGGCGGTACCAGTCATCTCCTGGAGCCTTATGCGCCCCCGGCTGGCAAGGGAGCTGATTACTGCGGCAGTTTTTTATGGGATATGAAAGAGCTGCGGCAGGCTTTCTATCTGACCAATGCAGCCAACCTGCAAATCCATGTTCACTCTACCGGCGACGCCTCCACCCGCAAGGTGCTGGATGCTCTGGAATATGTCCGACAGCAGGCTCTGAAGGGAGATTATCGCAATACCATTACCCATTTGCAGCTGGTAGACCCGAGTGACATCCCCCGGTTTAGACAATTGGACGTAGTTGCCAGCGTGCAACCCTACTGGCATTTTAAAAGCGCTCATTGGTGGAATAATGTGGATTACCGGTTTTTAGGCCAGCGGGCCGAAACCGAATACCCTCTGGGCAGTTTCTTTGCCCAAGGCATCACGGTGGCTTCCTCATCTGACTATCCCGCCACCGTGGTGCCTAACCCTCTTTTGGCCATGGATATCGGCGTGACCCGCAACATGGACCGGGGGAGCCTGTACGGCCTGGAGGATATCACCGACATGAATGATGAGCGGTATCTCTTGAACTCCAAAGAGAGGGCCACCATTCAGCAAATGATCAAAAGCTTTACGATTAACGGCGCTTATGCCATGTTTATGGAGAAGGAAATCGGCTCGATCGAAGCGGGAAAATTGGCTGATCTCGTAGTGCTGGATCAAAATCTATTGACCGTTCCGGCCATAGATATCGATAAGGCCAGTGTGGACATGACCTTCTTTGACGGCAGGCTGGTTTATGAAAAAAATAAATAAGGGATAACTCAAAAGCGTCATTCTCTTGCCACACAGGCGAGAGAATGACGCTTTTCCATTAGGAGTTAATTAGCAAAACGCATCTGCAGCCTCGAATCTGAACCCGTTCAAAAAGGTTCAGATGCTAGGAAGGGCGGCGGAAGTGCGCGAAAACTGTACGTTTGGGAGGGTACGGTGAGCACGCTTCCGCCGCCCTGACAACGCAGATGAGCCTTTTTCAACGGGTTCCTAATACCGCCAAAAGATTTCCTGAATCTCGGAGGTGTCGCGGGTTTTAGTCAAGGCTAGCATCAGAAGAATTCGGGCCTTTTGCGGGCTAAGGGTATCGGCGGCAACAAAATGATAATGATCATCATCCACTGCCCCGTTGCGGCTTACAATGCCGTTATTAACCCGGGTGCTGCGGACAATGACTACGCCTTGGCTTTGCAGTTCGCGGAAAGCCTGCTTTATTGCCTGGGACATGTTGCCGTTGCCTACACCGGCATAAACGATTCCCTTGGCGCCATTGGCGGCAGCGGCATAAGCCAGGGCGCCATTATCATTGACGTGGCCGTAGAGGATATCCACTTGCGGTAATTCTGTGATAGTCCCGATGTTGAACTCCGTCATATAGGTATGGCGGCGGGTGGGGATGCGGTAAAAATAGGGGCTGCCATCGGCTAAATAGCCTAAATAGCCCAATTCAGGCGCTTTAAAGGTATCCTGCAGAGATGTGTTTGTTTTCGTTACATCCCGGCTGGAATTGATCGTATCGTTTAAGGCTACAAGAACCCCTTTGTCCCTGGCGGCGGGACTGGCTGCCAAAATAATTCCGTTGTACAGATTCATGGGACCATCTGGACTGATAGCGGTTGAAGGGCGCATGGCGCCTACCAGCACCACCGGTTTGCCGCTTTTGATCGCCAGATTGAGAAAATAAGCCGTTTCCTCTAGGGTGTCTGTGCCATGGGTAATGACAATGCCGTCAATATCTGGCTGCTGCAGTAAAACATTCGCGCGGTTAGCCAGCAGCAGCCAGATATCTTGTGTCATGTCCGCACTGTCGATTTGAGCAATCTGTTCGCTGCTAAGGCTGGCAATATCTTTTAACGGGCCGATTTCTGACAGAAGGGCCTCTACCGGCAGTACGGCCGGCTGGTAATGGATCGTGTCGGCGCCTGAGTGGGCAACTCCGGCAATTGTGCCTCCTGTGGCAAGGATCATAATATTTTTCATTGTTCTAACCCTTCCAATGTAGTATCAGACATTATCATATCATATTTCGAGGCAATCGGGTGAAGAAAAACCTAGCCTGCGTAATAAAAGCCCACGACCATATCCAGGGCGCAATATGTATACCCTTATACAATTTAAAAATAGTGCGATGCAGCCTTATATAAAAGAAGTAACCTTTATACGTAAAATATCATAGTCTATAATACAAAACATTTAATTGGTAAATACAGAAGGAGGTTATTATGGATAATATTGAAGACCTCAACACAAATATCCATGATGATGGAAGATATAGAAACCGCAAATGCCATCATTGCGGCCATAAACACAAATGTAAAAAACTAAAACTACATCAGTTAAAAAAACTACACAAGCATGATTGCCACCAGCCTTGCCATGATGAATGCTGTGATTCAGAAGGGATTTTCGGGCCATTTGGGCCATTTGGAGTTTTTGGCCCATTCGGAGCTTTCTCGTGTTGTAACCCTTGTGTGCCTACGTGTCCCCCTGGAGTTGTTACAGGGGCGACCGGAGTAACCGGGGTTACTGGAGCTACAGGGGCGACCGGAGCAACCGGGGCTACTGGAGCTACAGGGGCGACCGGAGCAGCTGGACCTACTGGACCTACTGGAGCCACAGGGGGAGCGGCTGGAGCAACAGGAGCGACTGGAGCAACCGGAGCAACAGGCGATCCCGGAGCGACCGGGGCAACCGGAGCAACAGGCGATCCTGGAGCGACCGGGGCAACCGGAGCAACAGGCGATCCCGGAGCGACCGGAGCAACCGGAGTCACAGGCGATCCCGGAGTAACTGGAGTAACTGGGGTCACAGGTGATCCTGGAGCCACAGGGGCTACCGGAGCAACTGGTGCTACAGGAACCACTGGCGATCCTGGAGTGACAGGGGCTACAGGAGTGACGGGGGTTACAGGTGAGACTGGAGTAACAGGGGCTACTGGAGCTACTGGAGCTACTGGAGCTACTGGAGAAACCGGTGCAACTGGTGCTACCGGACCTACCGGCGAGGTTGGGGCCACTGGCGCTACTGGTTTAGGCGCCATAATTCCCTTTGCATCAGGGAGTCCGGTTACAGTAACAACTGTCTTAGGTGGAGTACTTGGTACCGCCGGTCTTGCCGGTTTTGGAAACTCTGTTTCCGGTGTCAGTCTTGCTGGTGGAACAATCGATCTTACTAGTACAGGTACAGGCGCCTTGCTAAACTTTGCGTTTTCAATGCCGCGCGCCGGAACAATAACTTCAATAGCAGCCTATTTTAGCACTGCGGTGGCGTTAACTCTCGTAGGATCAACTGTAACAATTACAGCTCAATTATATAGTTCCACCACACCAGACAATATTTTTACTCCCATTCCAGGTGCTGTTGTAACATTGGCTCCACCTCTCACAGGCGTAGTTGCGCTTGGGACAATTAGCAACGGCATTACTACTGGGCTAGCAATACCCGTAACCGAAGAAACCCGTTTACTAATGGTCTTTAGCGCGGCAGTTACGGCAGGCATTGATGTTGCGGCGGTTGTTGTAGGCTATGCAAGCGCGGGAGCCACAATTGTTTGATATAAGCTAAGTTATATAACTTATTATGAAATTGGCAGATGTATTCTGCCAACTTTTTTTGGATTGTTTTGCTAAACAAGTTATGATTGTTTTTCCGAAAACTTAATTGTAAATGTAAAAATAACAATTTTATGTAATCTAGCATATTATATTTTGACACTTAATCTTACAGTAAGGGAGGCTGCCAAGTTGGATCCAGAAAAAGTTTTTTTTGATACAAACAATCCTAATGAAAAAAGAAGTAAATACGCAAAGGATGATATTATTGGTGCATTTGATGGCCCTATTCCATTTGATCAACTTTTGAGGCAGGAGACCGGTGAGACCGGAGCTACAGGAGAACCCGGAGCCACAGGAGCAACAGGAGCAACGGGAGAGACAGGAGCTACGGGAGAAACCGGAGCTACAGGAGAGACCGGTCCTACCGGAGAGACAGGAGCTACT
>NZ_AFGF01000172.1 GCF_000219125.1 Acetonema longum DSM 6540 | reverse complement strand
GGTTATTGGCAGTGAAACCGATCAGAACAAGCTCTCTACCGGAACGTTGACATGGTCGGATATAGAGAACAAAGCTGAATATGAAGCTGACAGCCTGGGAGTAAACTATGCAATCGGCAAAGATGTACAGGATAAGGACAAAGGCCTTACTCCGAATCTGGGAGTGCCGGCATCGGGTGATGCAGCCAGCACCACGAAAGCGGCTGTTGCTCAAGGTACGATTGAGATTAAAGATCAGGCCAATCAGAAAGACGATATTAGCAAATTGAGCCGCGATACCGAGAACGCCTTAAATAAGCTGGATGAAATCTTTGACAAAAAGACGGTTCAAGAAAAACAGGAACTGTCGAAAATGTTTGGAGAAGAAGCCTTTAAACTAGTAGGCGATTTAGCAGCAGAGCAGCATAAAAAAGCGGCGGAAGACGCTGCCAAAGCCGCCCCGGGCTCTGCTGCCAAGGCAGAAGCAGAAGCGAGAATGCGAGCCTGGGATGAAGGTGGGGTTTATAAGGTAGCGCTCCATTCAGCCGTAGGCGGAATCATGTCCGACTTTGGTGGGAGCAGCTTTGCATCCGGGGCAATAGGCGCAGGTTTCAATGAAGTCCTGCAAGGGCAACTGACGAAGATTAAAGACCCTGCATTGCATCAGTGGGCGAGTGCCGTAGTCGGAGGAGCAGCCGCTAAAGTAGTTGGCAGTAATGCGCAGGCAGGAGCTTCTGCGGCAGCGAGTGGAACGAAGAACAATTATTTAACCCATGAACAATATCGCCTATATAATCAAGAATTAGCCGATCTCCAAAAAGCCCTCGAAGAAGGAAAGATCACACCCGAAGAAGCCGAAGCCAAAAAAGTAGAAATTATAAAAAGATGGTCGGCAAAAGCGCGTGAGCAACAAAGCAAGGTATCTCAATATGAACTAACCAGTAAAGTTAAAAGCGGCGAATTTATCTATGACCCCAAATTGGAACGCTCTCCGGTCACGACTAATAAGCAATTTGCTCTTGGTTTTGCCAAAGGGTTGAAAAACAAAATAGACGAACCCGTAGAAACCCTAAGAAATCTGACCCCGCAACAACTTGACGAACTCATCGGCAGTATTCCGGAGCAGCTAGACTACCTGCTACATCAAAAAGTAGTAGACACCGTCGGCAACGTGTACGAAGTCACCGTAAAAGACTGGAAAAATCGCTATGTCGACATGATGAACACCACCGATCCGGAGGAACAAGGCCGAAAAGCAGCAGAACTGATAGCAGACATAGGTACTGTCATTGGGGCTGCACGGGCGGCAGGGCAGGCTGTTAAAGAGGTTCAAGCATTTCAGGCTATGCGGAATGCTGCTAAGGGGCCGGCTAGTGCTTCCAAGTTAACTACATCTACCAATCCTAAAGATTTTCTTAATGAAGCTCTAAAGAAACAAGGGCTGGACAAAGCGCCAAGTAACTTTAAGCAGAAGTGGTCTGAAAATGGCTTTGATTATGAGGTGAGGATACATCCGGCAGAATCGCAGTATGGCAAAGATGGCAGTATTTATCGAGTATCCAGAAGACAACAAGGAATAGATGCAAATGGTCAAGGATACGGATGGGAGTATATGGATCAATCCGGGAAATGGCATCATACCAGCACATTAAAACCTCAAAACCCATCCTTTAGTGACCAAGCTGCAAGAGATACTCATATTCAGCTTCCATAGGGAAGGGGAGTAAAAATGGATATTGTAAGTATTAAAACAATAATGGCTGAAATCAATTCATTTATACAGCAACAGATGTGGCTTGATTTTGAGGTAATCCAATACATTAGGAATAAATTAACCGTCATTGGCAGCATCGATATATCTAACCCTCATGATCTTGAAATTCATTTTGAAGATATTTCTTTTGTATCTTTACCAATCGAATGGAAAACTGATACATCCAAGACTGCATTGTTATTGCTTGAAGGAGAGGCAGCTATATTGCTGAACAAAAGATTCCATGTTCAGCAAGGGTATCATATCTTCAAGTTTACTCCGGAAGATTACCCGGAAGATTTTGGTTGCTACGTAGGGGCACGAGCAATTTCATATCAGATTATTAAGCATTAAACGGTACAAAAGAAGTGAACCTTGATCGAGTGCTCGTCACTCAATCAAGGTTTTATTTTGGGGGTGCTGAGGACGATCACCTTTTGACAAGTTAATCTTAAAGCGAAAAACAACG
>NZ_AFGF01000171.1 GCF_000219125.1 Acetonema longum DSM 6540 | reverse complement strand
CGGGAGATGAGTTTTTGATAAATATATTTTGGAGACGACAAAAGATGGTAACAGCAATCATCGCGGCCGGCGGCAAAAGCAGCCGCATGGGCGGACAGAACAAGCAATTTTTGACTATAGCGTCTCAACCGGTGCTGATGCACAGTATACAGGCTATAGTGAGCTGCGGTCAGGTGCAGCATCTAATCATTGCCGCTTCGCAGGAAGATCTGCCGGCGATAAAAAATCTGGTCAGCAGTCTGGGCCTGGCGCAGTCACTGCAATTTGTCGAGGGCGGCAGCGAACGCCAATACTCGGTTCAAAATGCCCTGGATCAGGCACCCGCAGACAGTAAGATCATCCTGGTCCATGACGGTGCCCGCCCACTAGTGAAGCCCGTTCTGGTCCGGCAGGTGATCGAGGCTGCCCGTGAATTCGGCGCAGCCGGACTGGCTGTGCCGGTCAAAGATACCATTAAGACGGCAGATGACAATCTGCTGGTGACCGGCACACCTCCCCGCAATTCTCTTTGGGCGATACAAACTCCCCAGGCCTTCCGGGCTAACCTCCTCTTAAAAGCCTATGATCAGGCCAAACAGGACGGATATCTGGGAACAGACGATGCGTCCCTGGTGGAACGGATGGGGCACCCGGTGAAACTGGTGCCCTCTGACTATCAAAACATCAAGATCACTACCCCGGATGATCTGGCGGTAGCGGAATCTATATTATCCCAACGTGTTAACGTCGTTTCAGCCTCGGACCCGAAGACTGTTCAAACAGGTTCGGATGCAAGGCGCGACGAGGACGGGCGTGAGACTGTACGTTCGGGAGGGTACGTCGAACGCCCGCCCGCAGGAGCAACGCTGCAGATGGGCCTGTTTGAACAGTCTCCCCTGAGGGTCGGTATTGGCTACGACGTCCACCGGTTGGTAGAGGGGCGTAAACTGATCTTAGGCGGTGTGGAAATATCCCATCATCTGGGGCTGGACGGCCATTCCGATGCGGATGTACTCTTGCATGTAGTGAAAGACGCCTTATTAGGGGCAGCCGGCCTGGGTGATATTGGCCGGCATTTTCCGGATACTGACCCGGCATATAAAGGCGTCTCAAGCCTTTTATTGCTGACTCGGGTCAGAGAGATTTTGGCGCAAGCCGGGTATCAGGTCAATAATATTGACGCCACGGTTGTGGCGCAAACGCCAAAGCTGGCCGGCTATATTCAGCAAATGAATCAAAATATAGCCGCTGCACTTGCCATTCCGCTCAACCGGGTCAATGTCAAGGCTACAACTACCGAGGGGCTTGGCTTCGCCGGACGGCAGGAAGGCATTGCGGCTTATGCCGTTGCAGCGCTCTATTATTAATTACGGCGCATAATTGCATCCGTTTAGCACATATTATTAATGCCGCGATTCCATAACAAAAAAATGAAGCGGCATATTGTGCAATAACGAGGTGAGTGCGAGTATGGGCAATAGAAGAAAATTAGCCATTTGTTTATTGCTTTCCTTGTGGATCCTCCTGATTCCGGCTACAGCGGCTGCTGCCGATTGGAACCTGAATATTACCATGACCCGGGAAAAAGATGGTTCACTGTGCGGTGAACTGTGGTATAATAATGACATGCTCTGGCGTTTACGGATTCTTGCTGATGACGCAATGCCAGTTTCCAGCGGCCAAGAAATGCGGGCGACCACGGTAACTCCGGATATAGTGCATGGATTATTTTTATTGAAGGTCCATCAAATCTAACGGAGGAATCGTCGGGACGGTTCAGGCCGGAGGCTGCGATGAGTTTTGCAAGAGATTCCTAGTCGCGTTTGGTAGAGAACCAAACGCTTTCTTTATATTGTTTATATTTTTATTGTTGGGGGAATCATTCATGGTAAACAGTGAATTCCGGGTGCGGTTTGCGCCCAGTCCCACGGGGCCATTTCATATTGGCGGCGCCCGGTCGGCTTTATTTAATTGGCTGTTGGCGAAAAAACAGGGCGGGACGCTGGTTCTGCGGATTGAGGATACCGATTTGGAACGCTCCAGCCGGGAATCGGAAGAGAATATTAAATCTGCCCTGCGTTGGCTGGGCATTGTCTGGAACGAAGGAATCGACGCCGGCGGCGCTTATGGCCCTTATCGTCAGACCGAACGGCTGGAGTTTTACCAGCAGTATACGGATAAACTGATATCCGAAGGAAAAGCCTACTATTGCTACTGCAGCGAAGACGAACTGGAGGCCGAAAGGCAGGAATTATCCGGCAAAGGTGAGACTCCCCGCTATCTGGGACGCTGCCGGCATCTGTCTGAGGCTCAAAAACAGCAGTTTATCGCCGAAGGACGCAAACCGACGGTACGGTTTCATGTGCCGGAACACCAGCAGATTGTATTTTCCGATCAGGTACGCGGTGTAGTAAGTTTTGAATCCGACGGTATTGGTGATTTTGTCATTGTGAAATCCGACGGCATTCCGGTTTATAACTATGCGGTAGTTATTGACGATGCTCTGATGCACATCAGCCACGTCATCCGGGCTGAGGAACACCTTTCCAATACGCCCCGCCAAATCCTTTTGTATCAGGCTCTGGGTTTTCAAACGCCGGCATTCGGCCACATCTCACTGATCCTCGGTAAGGATCGCACCAAAATGAGCAAGCGCCACGGCGCTACCTCGGTGGACCAATACCGCAATCTGGGATATTTGCCGGAAGCCATCGTTAACTTTCTGGCTTTGCTGGGCTGGGCGCCAGCCGGTGAACAGGAGCTATTTACCAGCGAGGAGCTCATTGAGCAGTTTTCTATGGATCGGGTGGCTAAAAATCCGGCGGTTTTCGATATCGACAAATTGAACTGGATTAATGCCCAATACATAAAAAAATTGACGGCTGACCAACTGCTGGCCTTAACCTTGCCTCATCTCATCAAATCAGGTTATGTGAATGAAGAGGATTTGACTCCTGAGAAAAAGGCCTGGCTGGAAATGGTGGTGTGGGCCGTACGGGAGCAGCTAAGCTTTGGGGCCCAGATCGTCGATCATGTAGGCATCTTTTTTTCCGATGAGTTTGAATTTGAAAGCCAGGAAGCCAGAGACATTCTCCTGGACCCAGATATTCCTCAGGTCATGGATGCCTTCCGCGACAAACTTGCGGCCGTGGAAACGCTGGACATTCCCGCTACTCAGGCTTTGATGAAAAGTATTGCCAAGGAACTCAAGTTGCCCAATAAAAAGGTATTCATGCCTATCCGGGTGGCTCTGACCGGTCAAATGCACGGGCCGGAACTGTTCAGTCTGGCGCCCATACTGGGCAAAGAACGCTCCCTCAAACGCTTGGAACGCTCCCTGGAACGAGTGAGGTAGCCCCCTTGACATGGCTTTTGTCCCTCTAGTATAATGAATCAGAAGTATTCCGACTGGTTTACTTATATTTAAAATGTGATGACCGGGAGAAGTACACAATGCTTTCCTTTCAGAGAGGTTGCTTCCAGGCTGTAAGAGCAACCATGGCAATGCGCGTGGAAATGCACCCGGGAGCAGAACAGCGGAACTAGTGCCTGCGCACTGACAGTATGTTGTTCCGGATGGGTCCGTTACGCCTGGTAAGCGGGGAAGGATATCTTCCCAAGCAGAGTGGAACCGCGGTCCATCGTCTCTGTAGAGGAGATGATGGACTTTTTGTTTCTATTTTTGAATGTAGGGAGAGGGATGAACTATGTTAGAGCGAATTAAAAAGGATATCCAGGTAGTTTTTGAACGAGACCCGGCGGCAAAAAGCGTCTGGGAAGTGGTTCTTTGTTATCCCGGCCTGCACGTTCTCTGGTTTCATAGACTGGCTCACTATTTATACTGTAAGGACCTGGTGCTGCTGCCCCGGATCATCTCTAATTTTGCCCGTTTTTTGACCGGCATTGAAATTCATCCCGGAGCCAAAATCGGGGAAGGATTATTCATAGACCACGGCACTGGCGTGGTAATCGGAGAAACAGCCGAAGTCGGCGACAATGTGACCCTGTACCAGGGGGTTACCCTGGGCGGCACCGGCAAGGAGAAAGGCAAACGGCATCCTACCATAGGGGATAATGTGGTGGTGGCCACCGGCGCCAAAGTGCTGGGCTCCTTTAAAGTAGGTGACAATTCCAAAATTGGCGCCGGTTCGGTGGTACTGTCGGAAGTGCCGCCATCATCTACGGTAGTTGGCATCCCAGGCAAAATAGTCAGCCGGGACGGTGAAAAAATAGACCTGCGTCATGATAGACTGCCGGATCCTGTAGCGG
Organism: Acetonema longum DSM 6540; assembly: GCF_000219125.1. Lineage (NCBI taxonomy): Bacteria > Bacillati > Bacillota > Negativicutes > Acetonemataceae > Acetonema > Acetonema longum. Next base: position 2,784 of record NZ_AFGF01000171.1, on the reverse strand, counting down.
AAATGCTCTCGTTGATGCAGCAAACCATCCGGCGTTTGGAAGAACGGGTGGTATATCTAGAGGAGGAATTAAAGAAACATGACCCTAAAAGTGTATAACACTCTCACCAAAAAAAAGGGAAAATTCGTGCCTTCTGAACCAGGAAAAGTGAAAATGTATGTGTGCGGCGTCACGCCCTATAATCACCCTCATATCGGCAATGCCAGGCCTTTTGTGACCTGGGATGTGATCCGGCGCTACTTTGAGCATCTGGGTTATCAGGTGTATCATGTGCAGAACTTTACCGACGTTGACGACAAGATCATCAATGCCGCCAATGCCGAGCAGGTAAGCTGGGACGTGATCGCCAACCGTTACATCGCTTCTTATTTTGAAGTGATGGATCCGCTCCGTATCCGGCGGGCTACGGTATACCCCAGAGTTTCCGAACACATGCCCCAGATCATCGACATGGTTCAGACTCTGATCAACAAGGGGTATGCCTATTTGGCCGACGGCGATGTATACTACAGTGTGGAGAAATTCCACGATTATGGCAAACTGAGCGGCCGGAGCCTGGATGATATGAAGGCCGGCGCCCGGGTGGAAGTGGACGAGCGAAAAAGGCATCCTATGGATTTCGCCCTGTGGAAAAGCGTCAAGCCGGGAGAACCATCCTGGGACAGTCCCTGGGGGCCAGGACGCCCCGGCTGGCACATTGAGTGCTCGGCAATGTCCTTTCATTACCTTGGAAAATCCTTCGATTTTCACGGCGGCGGCAGCGACTTGATCTTCCCCCATCACGAAAACGAAATTGCCCAGTCCGAAGCTTTTTGCGGCTGCGAGGAACCCTGTGTTCACTACTGGCTGCATAATGGCTTTATTACAGTAAATGAAGAGAAAATGAGCAAATCTCTGGGAAACTTCTTCCTGGTCAAAGATATTTTGACCCACTTTTCGCCGGAAGTGCTGCGGTTTTTCATCGTTTCCACTCACTACCGCAGTCCGCTGGATTTTAGCGACGAACGCCTGGCGGAAGCCGGCCGCAGCTTGGAGCGACTGAAAACAGCCCAGGAAAATCTAAAATATTTGGCAACACTTCCTGCCGGGGCAGCCAGTGAAGGTTCCCACACTTTAACAGAGGCCGCTCAACGGGCCAAAACTGAATTTTATGAAGCTATGGATGACGATTTCAATACAGCCTTGGTAACCAGTGTCATGTTCGGCTTAGCCAAAGAAATTAATATTTACCATCACGAAGTGGTTAACGGCAGGGTGGGAAGTGACCTGCAGGCATGTAAAGAGGCGGAACAGGCCCTTAAGGTTATGGCCGATACTCTGGGTGTCCTTCAGGAAAATTCTGCCCGGAGCGATGAGAATCAGGAACTGGTGGAACAGTTGATGCAGCTGATTATCACTATTCGTCAAGAAGCCCGCCAGAAAAAAGACTGGGCCACAGCCGACCAGATCCGGGACCGGCTCCATGACGCCGGCATCGTTCTGGAAGATTCGCCCCAAGGCGCCAGGTGGAAAAAACGGTGAATTTTACACATTATCAGAACCTGATGGAGCAGACCCTGAGAGAACTCCAGCAACCTCACAATGATGTCTTTAAGGCCGGGAAGCCACTAACGGCGGAACAATTTTCGCCGTTAGTTTTGGCCTATGTGGGCGATGCCTTTTTTACTCTCTATGTCCGGACCAGGCTGTTGGGGGCGGAGCGGCAGAAAGTCAGGGTGCTGCATACCTATGACGCTGAAATTGTATCGGCAACCATGCAGGCCTTTGCCGTACACAGGCTGGAGGATGAACTAAGCGAAACCGAATTGGCTGTGCTCAAGCGTGGACGCAACGCGAAGTCCACTGTGCCTAAAAGCGCCTCAGTCAGTGATTACCGCTACAGCACCGGTTTTGAGGCGGTGCTGGGCTCTTTATGGCTGGGTGGCTGCCAAGAGAGACTTTTAGAATTAGCCGGTAAGGCTTTCGATATTATTGTCCGGGAAATACAGGACAGAAAAAAACGGGGTGATTGATAGTGAAAGAGCAAGGACCCAAGGTTGCACTGATGAGTTATACCCCGGAACCGGAGCGAACAGTAGCTATGGCTGCCCGTTTATGTTATTCGCCGGTAGGGGCTGAGGAACTGGCTGAGACCATGTCACCCGCCGCCATCAGCAAACTGGTGGGCAAAATAGTCGAACTGGGCCACCTGTCCACTCTGGAACATGTGAATTTTACGTTTGCTATTGAAGGGGTGTCCCGGGTGTTAACCCATCAATTAGTCCGGCACCGAATCGCCTCTTATTCCCAGCAGTCCCAGCGCTATGTGAAGGAACACGACTTTGAGTATATTCTGCCGCCCACAGTAGTCCGGAACCCGGAGGCCCGGCAAAAATTCGAAGCGTTGATGGCCTCTATACGGACAACTTATGACGAACTGGTAGCCATGGGAGTACATCAGGAAGATGCCCGCTACTGTCTGGCAAATGCCACTGAGACTAAAATCCTCGTGACCATGAATGCCCGCTCTCTGCTGCATTTTTTTCAGTTGCGCTGCTGCAGTCGGGCTCAATGGGAGATTCGTGGTCTGGCCGAACGCATGCTGTTGGAAGTAAGAAAAGTGGCTCCCGGTCTGTTTGCTAAAGCCGGACCGACCTGTGTCACCGATGGATATTGCGGTGAAGGGGAGATGACCTGTGGACGCTTGGCAGCCAGGGACCGTTGAAAAAGGCCCATTTGCGTCACTTCAGCCTCCTGCGGGCGCGCGTCCTCGTCGCGCTATCAGAATTTGCGACTTTTCGGGAG
>NZ_AFGF01000170.1 GCF_000219125.1 Acetonema longum DSM 6540 | reverse complement strand
GTGCGATAAATAAAAATACTTCCGTACCCCATACATAACTGATATGGGACGGAAGGTATCCGCGTTGCCACCCAAATTGCCGGCCAATAGGCCAACTCCCTCGCACGCGCTGTAAAGGGCACGCCCTTCCGGCTTACCACCGTCAGCTCCAAAAATGGAAAAGCTTAAGCTCTCCCCGGTTCTCTGCAGAGATTTATAAGCCGTAGTCTTTCATCATCGCCGTTTCTATGCTTTTCCATTTTATTTATTATATCCGGGTTACCGGCAGTTTACAATGAAAATTCATTTTTCTGGAAAAGAAAGGTGCAGGGAACGCGGGAAAAGGGATGGTGTTTCGGTATGAGAGAGGAATTCTGCGATTTCCACCAGAACTTGATAAAGAAATATTCATGCAGCTGTCACTTGGACTTGAAAGGAGGATTCAATTTGGCCAAGCATAGCGAGATCATGAAGCAGGTATTCGCGCATATGTGGGGATTAGTCATTGTTGATCACTTGTGCCGTATTGTTTATATGGAAGAGAAGTATGCCAGATCAAGGGGATGCGATCCGGAAGCAGTCATCGGCTGTAATGTCAAGGATGTCGTGCCGACAAGCAAACTGCCCTTGGTGGTTGAAACCGGCAAACCTCTTCTGGGAGACGTCTTCTACCATAAGGGAAAGCCTTTAATCGTCAACAGGATGCCTTTGGTCAAAGACGGAATCCTTATCGGCGCCATCTCCTTTCAGGTTTTCGAAGTCGCCGAAACGCTGTTTGAATCCATCAAGGAACTGCAAAGCCAGCTTGACTATTATAAAGAAAAGGTCAAAAAGTATTCCGGCGTGCGTTATTCGCTGGCCGATATAACCGGTTCCAGCAGCGCTGCCAAACAAATCCGCGCGGCTATCCTAAAGGCGGCGTCTGTCAATTCCACCGTGCTCATCCAAGGGGAGACAGGCACGGGCAAGGAATTGGTAGCCCATGCCTTGCATCAGGAAAGCCGGCGGGCCCATTACCCTTTCGTTAAGCTTAATTGCGCGGCCATTCCTCAGGAACTGATTGAATCGGAACTGTTCGGATATGAAGAGGGGGCCTTCACCGGGGCACGGAAATCCGGGAAAAAGGGAAGATTTGAACAGGCTGAGAAGGGGACTCTGTTTTTGGACGAGATCAGCCAGCTGTCACCGGCGGCTCAGGCCAAACTGCTGCGGGTACTGCAGGAGAAAGAAATTGAACGGGTGGGCGGCTCTGACTCCATCCCCGTTGATGTCCGGATCGTAGCAGCCACTAACGACAGCTTGGAAGATATGGTCAAGCAGGGTACATTTCGCTCGGATCTCTTCTTTCGGATCAATGTTATTCCGATCAAATTGCCGCCATTACGTGAGAGAAGAACCGATATACCGCTGCTGGTGGAAAAATTCGCAGAAATATACGGAGATCAGGCGGGATTAGGAACGGTGTCCGTGGCCCCGGAGGCGCTGGAGCTCCTTATGAAATACGCGTGGCCGGGCAATATCCGGGAACTGGAGCATGCAGTCGAAAGAACGATTCATCAATGCAACAGCAGCCTGCTGGAAATGAAGCATTTCGAGTGGCTGGCGGCGAAAGTAGAAAATAGAGGCCACATGACAGCCGGGCGTGGGATACAGGAAGCCAAGGCGGCCACCGAAAGAGAAATGATTTTGAATGCCCTGCGAACTACCCAGGGAAATAAAAAGAAGGCGGCTGAGCTGCTTGACATCGCAAGGCCTTTGCTGTACCAAAAAATGCGACGTTTGGGTATCCAATAGCGCGAGCCTATGGTGTAAGTATAAAGAGACATGTAAGTCATGACTTACATGTCTCTTTGCGCTGTTTTTCAGGTGTAAGAGTAATTTTCCAAGATTCTTAAAATTTACATGTCATTTTTACTTACACTTTTGACGGGGCCGGACCGTATTGGCTGTCAACCAATGCCGGTCATGTGAGTTTAATTTTTATCATTGTAAAAAGTGCTTATTAACTTGCCGCTGCTGGCCTGGACTGACCCGATCAGCCGCCGGGTATGGCGCGGAGCGAATGCAGAACCGGCGTCAAGACGGAGTTTGGCACATTTTTTGCAATATATAAAATTGCGGAACAAATCCGTCGGAGCAAGTCGCTAAACCATGGTAGCGGCGATCCCTTCACGGCTAGGCGCAACTATAGGAGATGGAGGAATCCCAATGGCGAAAACCCAAAAAATCATCATTACGGCAGCAGTTACCGGGGCAACTCACACACCAGCCTCAGCCCCTATTTCCCGGCTACGCCGGAACAGATTATTACCGATGCTGTCAAAGCCCACGAAGCGGGCGCGGCGGTAGTCCATATCCATGCCCGGAATTCCGAAGACGGCAGGCCGACCTCTGATCTGGCAATCATGAAGCAAATCGTTGCCTCAATAAAAAAACAGTGCAACGCTGCCATTTGTATTACCACTGGCGGCTCGCTGCTGATGTCCAAGGAAGAGCGCCTGGCGCCGGCGGTGGAACTTCAGCCTGAGCTGGCTTCCTGCAACGCCGGGTCGGTGAACTTCGTATTCGCTGATATGGCAGCCAAGCTGAAAAATCCGAAATATGACTGGGAAGTGCCTTATCTGAAGGGGACCTATGATCTGATTTTCTCGAATACCTTTGCCGGCATGGAGTATTATATCGAAACCATGAATCAATACGATATCCGGCCGGAATTTGAGGTTTACGATGTAGGCATGATCAACAATATCGCCTATTTTTGCAATAAGGGCATTGTGAAAAAACCGGTTTACCTGCAGTTTGTCATGGGCATACTCGGTGGGATTCCGGCTACGGTGGAGAATCTGGCCTATCTGGTCAAAACGGCCCGGGAACAAATCGGCGATTTCGTCTGGTCCTGCGCCGCAGCCGGCAAAGCCCAGTTTCCGCTGGTAACCGCCGCCTTGACCATGGGCGGCAATGCCCGGGTGGGTTTGGAGGACAATGTGTATCTCAAACCCGGCGTCCTCGCTAAATCCAGTGCCGAGCAGGTCATCCAGATCCGAGAGATCGCCGAGCGGCTCGGACTGGAGGCAGCTACCTCCGACGAAGCCCGGAAGATGCTTTCCCTCAAGGGGAACGGGAAGGTCCATTTTTAAGAAAATAGGGGGAGATACAATGCGTACGGCTATTTTGGGGGCAGGGGCGCTTGGCATCATCATTGGCGCGCTCATGGCCAGGAACGGTAAACAAGTGGATTTGATTGATTCCTATAAAGAAAATGTGGATGCGCTAAACACCAACGGCGCCACGGTTACCGGCAATCTCAGCCTGCACCAGGCGGTAAAGGCCCTTACTCCGGAGCAACTGACCGGGAACTATGACCTGGTTATCCTCCTGACCAAGCAGACTGCTAATCAGGAGGCATTAACCCAATTTCTGCCTCATCTCCACAAGGAAAGCGTTGTCTGCACTCTGCAGAACGGCATTCCCGAAGAATCGGTAGCTTCGTATGTAGGCCGGGAGAGAACCATCGGGGGGGCCGTGGGTTTTGGGGCCACCTGGCTGAGACCTGGAGTGTCCGAACTTACATCCACGATGGAAGCGGTTGAAAAATTCGCCTTTGAAATCGGCGAGATAGATGGTGTCCTGCGACCGCGGCTGGAAAAAGTGAAAGATATTCTCAGCGCCGCCGGCGGGACGACGATACTGACCAACCTTATGGGCATACGCTGGGCTAAGCTTTTGATGAATGCTACCTTCAGCGGTATGTCGGCCACTCTCAACTGCAGTTTTCGCGATGTTTTGGCCGATCCTAAGGCCATGACCTGCATCGCGCACATTGCAGATGAGACCATTAAGGTATGCCATGGCAAAGGTTACCGCATGGTCAAAATGCAAGGAGAGGACATGGAGTCTCTGGAACTCAGCAGCAAGGCTGATATCCCCGGGAAAATGGAGTTTTACCGGAGGGTCTGGGGACGCCACAACAATAAGGCCAGTATGCTCCAGGACCTGGAGAAAGGCAAAAAGACCGAGATTGACTATATCAATGGCGCCGTCTGCCGAAATGGGCGGGAATGCGGTATAGATACCCCGTTCAACGACAAAGTGGTCGAGCTTGTCAAGGAAGCCGAGGCCAGAAAAGGAGTAAACGATTTTAGTTATCTCATCAGATTTGATGACATTATCGCCAGGGCGAAATAATACAAGGGACTTTGCCGGAACCCATCGTACAGTGTTATTAAAGAACGGAGGGGACATATGAACATTATAGCTGTTATTGGGCTAATTCTTGCCGTTGCGGTACTGATCGTCGGCGCCTATAGAGGCCTGGGCGCTCTGCCGCTGACTCTGCTTGCGTCGCTTGTGGTTATAGTCACTAACGGTATCCCGCTATGGGATGGCTATGCTGCTTCCTATATGACAGGTTATACCGGCGCCTACTTATCCCCTGCTTTTCGCCAGCTCCAGTCTGTATGCTGAACTGATGAATTTTTCCGGTTGCGCCACGACCATCGGCAATAAGTTTATTGACTGGTTTGGCAAAGCCAAAGTCATGCTGGTCAGCACATTAATTATCAGTTTTCTGACTTATGGCGGCGTGAGCCTGTTTGTGGTGGTCTTTGCGGTTGGCCCTATTATGTTCCTGTTATTCAAAGAAGCTGATCTGCCGCGCCATCTTACTATGGCCTGCCTTATCACCGGTTCTGCTACTTACACTATGACCTCCCTGCCTGGAACGCCGGCTCTGACAAATGTAATCCCCACTCAGTTCCTTGGCACCACACTCACTGCCGCGCCGGTACTGGGCATTGTAGCCAGTCTGTTCACTTTTGCCCTGTGCATGCTCTACATGAATTATGCAGAGAAAAAAGCCAGGTCAGCCGGTGAGCACTGGACATATCCGGATAAAGTAGATGCCGCCTTGTTTGAAGTTAAGGACCGCAGTCTTCTGCCTTCGGCAGGACAGGCATTTTTCCCCATCGTGTCTTTAATGCTGATTATTATTGTGGGCAGCCATTTTGTGGCGAACTCAACCATGCTGGCTATCGCTGCTATGCTGGTCGGCGCTCTGCTAACCTACCTTCTCAATATGGATAAATTCAAAAATAAGAATATGAAAGAAATTTTAACTAACGGTTTGGACGGCGGGATCAGCGGCATTGGCGGCCTTGCCGGTGTGGTCGGCTTTGGCACCGTGGTGCAGAGCTCCGCCGCTTTCAAGGCAATCGTCGCCTGGGTTCTAAGCCTGCAGATGAATCCATACGTCCAGGGCGTTTTATCCACCATGGTCGTATCTGCTGTCACCGGCTCCTCCTCCGGCGGTCTGAAAATCATGTACAACGCAATGGCGCCGAATTTTATCAATTCCGGCGCTGACCTTGAGATTATTCACCGCTTGACGGCTATTTCCGCTGATGCGCTGGACACGCTGCCTCATTCCCCGGGCTTGTTCCTGATGTTCGCAGTACTGGGCCTCAACCACAAACAAGCCTATAAGCATGTCTTTGCCTGCAGCACGATTGTCCCGCTTCTGATTACTGCGGTGGCTACAGCATATGCCGCCTTTTTTCTCTAAGTGAATAGGGTGCAAGGATTATTGTGATTCTGTGATAAGGGGAGAAGCCGGAGAAATCCGGCTTCTCCGGTTAATATCAATAGGGGAGGGCAAGGGCGATAAAGTGAATGCACAGAATTGGGCAATCAGCGAGAGACATGAGGCGGAGGACAATATGATGATTTTGCAAGAATTCTTTCACGTACTGCCGATTGTCAAGGAACTTGTCCGCGGCGACATCACGATGGCGGTATGCGACCGGGAAAAGTATATATTCAGTCTGATCAATCCTAAAATTAATACCGGTGTTCAGGCAGGAATGCCGCTGAAACCCGGGACGGCCATCGTCAGGGCAATAGACGAAGGAAGAGTCGTCTATATGCGCGGCGACAGAGAAATTTTCGGTGTGCCTTACATCGGAGCGGCAGCCCCGATATTTTCGCAAGAGGGTCAGGTCGTAGGGGCGGTAGCTTTCGTTGAATCGGTAGATGTTCAAGATGCCATGACCCATTTGGCATCGGAGTTATCAACGGCAATTACTACCATTGCCAGCACTATGGAAGAGGTGTCGGCTCAGACACAGGAAGTAGCGGTTGCCAATAAGGCGCTTGTAAAACTATCTTACGACTCCGGGATTAGAGTCCAGGAGACAAAACGAGTACTGGATATGATAAAAAACGTCGCTGGGCAAACTAATTTGCTTGGTCTCAACGCCGCCATAGAGGCCGCGCGTGTAGGCGAGCAAGGTCGAGGGTTCGCGGTGGTGGCCAATGAGATTAGAAACCTTGCCGACAGTTCGGCGGCATCAGTCCAAAAAATAGCCGATATCATAAAAAGCATTCAGTCCGACAGCCAGAATAATCAAGAGAAATTGGTGAATATCGACGAGATGACTTCGCAGATTGCCGAGGCCATCAATCACGTGGCGGAAGCGGTGCAGGCCGTCAGGGCGACGGCTTCCAAGCTGGATGATGTGGCGGAAAGCTTGAAGTCCCAAAATTAGAATGCTGTAGATACGCTGCTAAAATCAGCACTCCATACAATCCTGCCAATTCATTAAAGGCAGGATTGTTTTCGTGATCCTAACGGATTGTCTATCGGTTTGGCGGGATTTATCATAGCGGTTGTTGGTCAAGCTGTTTTAGAGGTAATGCAAGCACACCTCTCTGAGGTTAACGTATATTATAGCGTGGCTGTAATCTACGCACAGGGGGTTTTTAAAATGAATATCTTGTATGTTATATTCCTGGCCCTGGCCGTGAGCCTTGACTCGTTTGTCGCCGGAGCTACCTACGGCATCCGGCAGATTCGTATGCCCGCCGTGGCTTTGACTGTTGTCGGCGTTATAACCATGATCTGCACAGGCGTCGCGATGCTTCTGGCAGAAGGATTCGGTAATTTTATCGACCCGCACGTTGCGGCAATCATTGGCGCCGTACTGTTGCTTTGCATCGGGTTATTCAGCATCTTTCAGGAATACCTGACGCGAAATGTGGGTCCTTATGCTCCGGACTCTTCGCAGAAAATAACGATTCGCATCGGAAAATTGCTGATCCATATTATGGCTGACCCTGAAGCGGTAGACTTTGACCGTTCAAAATCCATCAGTGTCAGCGAAGCCATGATGCTGGGGCTGGCCTTGGGATTAGACAATATGGTGGCAACCTTTGCCGCCTGTTTATTAGGGATTCTGCCTCTATACACACCTATTGTCATGGGGATGATTCAGGCGCTTCTGATTCTGTTAGGGATTCATGCCGCCATCCGTTTTATGCCGGATAGAATCAAAAAGAAATTCCCCTATTTTTCCGGTGCGATGCTGGTACTGATGGGAATTGTGAGGCTGGTTAAATAAATCGATTTCGCGCGTCATTCAGCTGGCAATGAAAAAATAATAATTTTTTATCGTAAAGGAAGGAATCTTATCGAAATGGTAGAATTTTACCATCATAAAATATATTCTGAAAAAACGACAGGAATCATCCATTGAAAGCAATATTTTTTTGCCCACCTATAGTAATAAATTATCATGAGTGAAAATAATTTATTACTATGGAGTCTTCGGGAGGAGGACAAGTGTCTCGATGCAAGTGGGATGAACAATAGGTTAAAGGCTTATTTTTGTCTATGTCTGAGATAAATTCTTAAATGTCGGGAGGAAGTTCAGAATGGAAGTATTGGAAAAACTAGAACCTGCCGAAGTGTTTCGGTATTTTAGGGAAATCAGCAAGATCCCGAGAGGTTCAGGGAACGAGAAGGGAATCAGCGACTACTTGGTTTCCTTTGCGAAAAAACATCACCTGGAAGTCATACAGGATAAAGCGCTGAATGTGATTATCAAAAAGCCGGGCTCTAAAGGCTATGAAAACAGTCCGGGGATCGTAATTCAGGGACATATGGATATGGTCTGCGAAAAGAGGCCGGATATCAAGCACGATTTTCTGAAAGATCCCCTGGAACTGCGCGTCGTGGACGACATGCTCTATGCTGCCGGGACAACCCTTGGCGGGGACGACGGAATCGCGGTTGCTATGGGGATGGCGATTCTGGCGTCGGAGGAAATCGCCCACCCGCCGATTGAGCTTCTGATCACCACATCCGAAGAGACGGGCATGGATGGAGCGATGGCACTGGATCCCGCCAATATATCGGGTAAGACGCTGATCAATCTCGATTCCGAGGAAGAAGGCATACTGACTGTCAGCTGTTCCGGCGGGTGCTCGGCACGGATCCGCATTCCGGCTGCCTGGGAAACTGCGAATCCTCATGACCGCGTTTTCGCCATCACGGTCGAGGGTCTGCGTGGCGGCCATTCCGGTGTAGATATCCACAAGGGCAGAGCGAACGCCAATAAGTTGATGGCTCGTTTGCTGCAGCTTTTAAATACGAAAATAGATTTTCGCCTGGGCGCGGTGGACGGCGGCTCCAAACATAATGCGATCGCCCGTGACGCGCGGGCGATCGTCTGCATTAGCCAAGCCGGCGAATCCGCGTTGCAAGAACAGGTTTCCCGTCTGGAAAAGATATTGCACAATGAATTCAAAACGGCGGATCCCGATATCCGAATCCTTGTAAAAGCTGCGGAGCGAGCACCGGGCCGGGTCATGACCAGGGAGTCTGCAGAGAATGTGATCCATTTTCTGTATCTGATTCCCAACGGGGTCCAGAGCATGAGCATGGATATTCCGGGGCTGGTGGAGAGCTCACTGAACTTGGGTGTCGTTGAGACCAAAGAGAGCGGTATCGAAATCATCAGTTCGATCCGAAGCTCTGTCGGAAGCGTCAGGGAGAATATCTTTAACGCTCTCGTCGTACTCGGCAGCCTTGCCAACGGAAACGTTTCGGCTGAAGCGCAATACCCGGAGTGGCAATATAATCCTGACTCCAAAATCAGAGAAGTCTTTATCGCTGTGTACGAAAAGATGTTTGGCCAAAAGCCTTTGGTGACCGCTATTCACGCAGGTCTGGAATGTGCGCTTTTTGCGGAAAAATTCAACGGGCAGCTGGATATGATTTCGGCCGGTCCGACAATCATCGGAGTTCATACCGCCGAAGAGCATCTGAACATACCGTCTACTCAGCGGACATGGAACTATTTACTGGACATCCTGAAGGCGCTCAAGTAATCAAAAGAGGGGAGCAATAATCCGTAAAATCCGGATTACAGATAGGAACGCAGCATTATTACTAGATCAGAGGGAGTGTATTTATGAATAGAAAATTATCAAAAGAAGCGTATGGCGGCATATCCGGCAAGGAATATATCCCCTATATCTCGGAACGCTCTCAAAGCGGCGGCAATATTGCCGTGCTCATCATCGGCATTATTCTGGCCGCGCTGTTTGCGGCGTCCACGGCTTACTCGGGCATGAAGGCGGGTCTTACAGTCGCGGCCGGTATTCCCGGCTCCATTCTGGGCTCCATATTTATCATGATTTTCGCCAAATCCAGGGGCATTCTCGGCAAGACGCTGCTTCAAGGCATGGCCAGCGCCGGCGAAACCATTGCAAGCGGTATGATCTTCGTTATGCCGGCAGTTCTTCTGATTGGCGCCGGGGTTTCCTTCCTGGAAGGTTTTGTAACCGGCCTGGGAGGCGCTTTATTCGGCATCGGCGTCGCTTCGATGGTTCACAATTATCTGATCGTTGAAGAACATGGCCAACTGATGTATCCCGAATCTATGGCAATCTCCGAAACCTTGGTCGCGTCGGAAGGCGCCAAAGAGCCCCTGCGGTTTATGGGAGCCGGCTTTGGTATCGGCGGCGTTTTGACCGTTCTGACCGGATCTTTTCTGAATCTGGCCAATAATGTGATTAATTTCACAAATGAAACTTTTTACAAATGGAGATTCCAGTTAGAAGTGAACCCTCTGCTGCTGGGCATTGGTTTCATCGTCGGTCTGCCGGTAGCGCTCACCATGTTCGCCGGATCGCTGCTATCCAGTTTCGCCATTACGCCCATCATTGGCTACTTTGCTACTTTGGGGCAAGGCGGCCCGGCGGTATGGAACAACCCGGATGTCAGTGTCAACGCGATGCAGGTCAGTCATATTGCCGGCAGCTATGTGAAATATATCGGCGCCGGAATGATGCTTTCCGGCGGGCTGATCGGCGCTGTGCGGCTGATCCCCACCGTGGTTTCTTCCATACGGGAAACGTTCTCAGCCAAATCCGAAGCGGGCTCCGGTAACTCTTCCTCTCAGATGCTGCCCCTGCTCGGCGGCATCGTGATCGGGTTTGCCGGTGGCTTCATGATCTCCGGCGGTAACATCGCTATGGCGATTGCCGCTTCTATTCTCTCCTTTGTTCTGTCGATGCTGTTCGCCATCGTATCCGGCCGCCTGACCGGAACGATCGGTACCTCAAATCTCCCTGTATCCGGCATGACTATCGCCTCCATCGTGGTGTTGACACTGCTGTTTGTCGGCATGGGATGGTCAGGTATCGGCGACAATCGGTCGCTGCTGCTGTTCGGCACGTTTATCGTCACCGCAATTGCCGCTGGCGGAGGCTACTGCCAGTCGCAGAAGGTCGCCTATATCATCGGCGGCAACAAGAAAGAGATGCAGAAGTTTTTTGTCATCTCCTCTGTGGTTGGCGTCGCGGTTGTCACCGGCGTCATCCTTCTGCTCGCCGGTCAGCTTTCGATGACTGGCGACAACGTACCCTTTGCGCTGCCCCAGGCGAATTTGATGGCTACCTTGACTGCGGGAATTATGTCGGGCCAACTGCCATGGGTCATGATCATTTCCGGCGTGGTGATCGGCATCGTCCTGTTCCTGCTTGATCTTCCCATTATGACGGTTGCGATTGGGTTCTATCTGCCGATTTCCACGACTTCCATCCTGCTAATCGGTGCGTTGGTCCGTGTGTTCATAGAGAAGATTTCGAAGAGCGAGGAAGAAAGGGAAGCCAAAGTCTCCAATGGCGTCAGCCTATCGTCCGGCCTTGTTGCCGGTGGTTCGATTATCGGCTTGATTGGCATCATTCTTCAGGTGACGGGAGTGATCAGGGTCAGTGACCCGAGTGGTTTCGCCGCTTCCAACGGGATGGCTTTTATCCTCCTGGTTATCCTTGTCGTCGCATCCGCACTTCCACTGCTCGGGAGTAAAGCAGCACACGCTGACAAATAACAACGAGACTCTCAATATAGAAAGGGCGAGCAGGTGATCAAAGGATTGCCGCAAAATATCCCTGCGAACCCTTGCCCAAAATGCGCTTTGAATGGAATGAAGAATCCATTTCAAGGCGTATTTTTATTAGCGGTATACGGGAAGGAGTCCGGGCCTGTAAAATGAACTTGATAGTTTCTTATTAGCAGAGAAGGAATTTTATCAACCTGCTAGAACGTTACCAATATACAAATATATTTTGGAAAATGGTAGAAAAGAGTGTCAGGGAACGGGGCTATCGACAATACTATACTTTCTCTATTGATACTCCTGCTAGCTTTGCCTTGGGCTATTTTTATAGCGCGGGCTATTTTTGACGTAAAAAGAAAGTATATTGCAACATTGCCGAAGAGCCAAATAAGCTGACTAAAGCGGAAACTAAAAGGGTTTAAGCTTGATGAGACTCTCGTGAGTCTTATTTTTTTACTAAAATGCAAAGGATAGGGAAATGAGCATGATGGATCTATCGATTACTCCGGTAAAACTCCAGGGGAATGTAACCATTCCGGCTTCCAAGAGCCTATGCCACCGGGCGGTGATTTGCGCCGGGCTGGCCCGTGGAACGTCGGTCATCGGGGGCGTGTCGCTGTCCGATGATATCACCGCGACTATTGAGGGTATGCGGGCTATGGGGACAGAAGTTCGCATCCAGGCCGGACGCGTGGTCATTGCCGGAACCGGCGGGCTGCAGCCGGTTGAGACAGCCG
>NZ_AFGF01000169.1 GCF_000219125.1 Acetonema longum DSM 6540 | reverse complement strand
GATTGCCATGGGGTCACCTCGGTTCAATGGTTTATAAGGAAAAAAATGGTTTCCAGGTCGAGATTTTACTATTATTGTATAGAACAATGGTCTGATTGGCCATCGGACTTTGATCCTGGTTTTTTATGGATGCTCTGTGAGACGGATCATGAGTCATTGACTGCGTTTTGGCTGTCTGCCTGAGCTTGACTGGCGATGATGCGCTGTTCTTGCTGGCGCAGATTGCAGCCGCCGCAAAACTTTATGCCGATCCGCCCAGTGCTCATACATCTCTTTTGTCCCGGCGCAAGATATGGAGGGCCTGATTAATCAAGTCGTCGCTGACCTGATAAACCGGAATGACTCCCCGGATCTCGGGACAAACCGCTCTAATCTCGGCGTCCACCACTTCCGACAAAGTTTGCTGCTGCCCGGGACAGGCAGCGCAGGCTCCGGTCAGCTTCACTTTGACAAAACCGTCGTCAGTGACGGAGACCAGTTCCAGATCGCCCTGATGGGCCTGCAGCAAGGGGCGAATCTTTTCTTCGATAATTCGGGCTATTTGTTCCATCGTCTTATTCCTTTTCCTTTTTCAGCAGTCCGTATTTGGCGGCTTTCCGAAACACGGTTGCCCGGTCTACCCCGAGACTTGCCGCCACTTTAGCCCAGGAAGGAGTTTCACGGTATGCTTCGGCCAGCAGATAGGCTTCGGTTTCTTCTACCGCGGCTTTCAGCTTTGTGCCGCGTCCGGGAAAGTGTACCTTGTGACTGAAGGCTTCCGGCAGCAGATCCGGCGTCAGTTCATCCTCGCCGGCAGTAACAATCATACGCTCCAGTACATTCTCAAGCTCCCTTATGTTGCCCGGCCAGGAATATTCCACCAGCCGGCTCATCACTTCCGGCGACAGCCGTTTCGAATAGTCATAGCGCTTATTGATCCGGTCCACAAAGTGCTTAATAAGCGGCGGAATGTCCTCCCGGCGCTCCCGGAGGGGAGTCAGATGAATCGGCACCACCATCAAGCGGTAATAAAGGTCTTTGCGGAAATGGCCTGCTTTGACCATTTCCGCCATGTTCCGGTGAGTGGCGGCGATGATCCGTACATTGACCGAGCGCACCTGAGTCCCGCCGACCCTGAGAACTTCCTTTTCCTGAATGGCTCTGAGGAGTTTAGCCTGCAGCATCAGCGGCAGGTCTCCCACCTCATCGAGAAACAGGGTGCCCTTATGGGCCAATTCAAACATACCGGGTTTGCCCTCTTTACGGGCGCCGGAAAAAGCGCCTCCCTCGTAGCCGAACAATTCGGATTCCAGCAGTTGGTCGGGAATGGCGGCGCAGTTAATTTTGATAAACGGTTTGGCGGTTCCCTTGCCGTGTTTATGAATGAACTTAGCGATCACATCTTTGCCTGTGCCTGATTCGCCGGTAATGAAGACGGTTGAATCCACCTCGGCAATTTTTAACGCCAATTCCACGGCCCTTGCCATGGTCTGACTCCGGTAGATAATGTCGTCATCCTGAATGTGCAGCGACCTCAGATGGGACAATTCGGTCTCATATTTAAGGGTCTGCTCCTTGGTCCGGGCCAGTTGCTTTTGCAGGTTGACCAAATCGGTGACGTCCCGCACATTGGTCACCACCCGGGATAATTCCCCTTGCTCGTTAAACACCGGATTGCCGGTCACCAGCATACGCCGGGTTCCTTTAATCAGCTGGTTGATGGTGACCCGCTTTTTTTCTTTTATAACCAGCAGGGTGGCTGATTGATCAAAATATCTTCCATCCACTAACTGCTGCATGTTTTTGCCCCGAACTTCGCTGAATTTGATCCCGCTAAGACGCTCATAGGCGCTGTTAATCGCGAGAACATTGCCCTGTCCGTCTGTAACCCAAATGCCGTCATAAGAGGATTCAATGATATCGGCCAGTTCCTTGCTAAGACTTAATTGATGTTTGAACTCGGCCAGCTTTTTCCTCAGGCATCCCAGCAGGTCAGTGGCCCCGATCAATCCGACGGCCTTGCCTGCCGCGTCGACGACCACAGCCCTGGTAACATCGCCGGGCAATGCGTCCAGATCGTCATCGGCGGCGATACGCGGGACCTGTTGGCTGATATATGGCTGAAGATCAAGAAAGCCTCCGGGGTATAGAGCGGCAGCATTTTTTTGAAGGCGCAAAGCGGCCAGATCAATCGTGCCCACCACTTGCTGCCCGGTATCAATAACCGGCAGAAAGTCAATACCCGCCGGTAAATTTTCCACGGAGGGCACTTCTGTTAAATCCGTCACCAGAAACTGCTGCAATGGCACCATAATATCAGCAGCCTTCATTTCCCGCCACCACCATTCATCTTCGCGTCATCACCGGTAAATTACCATCTGCTCTACGCATAGATGCGCGATTCCGGCCACATTACCGGGCATCACTGTCTACAGATAAATTCAACAAATCAGGCTGTCTTCCCTGTAATGAGTTACAATATTCGGAAAAATTTTTTTCTGATTACACCGCTTCAGATAAAAAAGAAATACAACAGTGCCAGTAAAACCGGCTGATGGACCAGGTAGATAGACAGCGAGTGCCGTCCGATCCGGGCTAGCCAGTTCAGACCGGTTATCGGGGAAATCTTTCCCTTTTTTTCGGCATAGAACAGCCGTC
This sequence comes from Acetonema longum DSM 6540, assembly GCF_000219125.1. NCBI lineage: Bacteria > Bacillati > Bacillota > Negativicutes > Acetonemataceae > Acetonema > Acetonema longum. Next base: position 3,272 of record NZ_AFGF01000169.1, on the reverse strand, counting down.
CGGCCACCATGCCCAGCAAAAAGACGCTGTACCAGGGAATCAGCGGATAGTAATCGAAGGAGCGATACCCTTCGTACATGATGCCCAAAGGCAGGAGCAGCCAGTGTCCTGTAAGACCCTGGATCGCCTGTCCGGCCAGCAGGACCAGCAGGGCCGCAACAACCAGCCAGATGGAAGAAAGTTTGCCCATAACCGGTACAGACAATATGGCAACGCCCATAAACTGCAAAATGCCAAACCGTACATACAAATCCGGAGTAAAAATCCGGGTCGCCGCCGTAATTAGGCAGCCGGCAGCCAGCACTGTCAAGCCGTGCCTGATAATCCGGCGGTTCAGCACGCTGCTGACCCCGGCAATAAACATAAACACCGCAACGGTAACCCGCCCCAGGTAAAACCAAAAGCCCGATTGATATTCCAGGGGCTGATGGTAAAATTCCCGTAAGTCCACGACCAAATGGAATGCTACCATCATGACGATACAAATACCCCGCACCAGGTCAATCTCCCAAATACGGCTGCCACTTGGTTCCGCCACGGCCATCCTCCTTTATTTATTCCATCCTGTTAGCAGTTTGAGAGATTGGATGGGCTTTAAATTTAAAGATATACCTGGTCATGGTCATTGAGGAGATTCAGAGTTTTACTGTTGGTCGGATAAGAGCCTAAATTCTTATACCATATGCTTTTGGCGCATACCGCCTCCAGGGCGCTCCGCAGGTTGGAATCCGCCGCGCTGCCCTCCAGATCGAAAAAAAAGATATACAGCCCCAGGCCGGTACGGGCCGGCCTGGATTCGATCCGGGTCATATTGACGTTGCGTCGGGCGAATTCCTGCAACACGTCGCACAGGCTGCCCGGGCGCTCGCCGTTTATTTTGCAGACCAGTGAGGTCTTACAAGAGCCCTGGGGATTTTGGGCCGGCTGGCGTTCCAAAACGATAAACCGGGTAAAGTTATGGGGGCTGTCCTGCAGATCAGAGACCACCGCCTGCAGTCCATAGGCAGAGGCTGCCTTCAGGCTGCCCACGGCAGCGGCATATTGGCCGGCAGCCACCAGCCGGGCCGCTTCGCCGGTACTGCCTGCCGGCAGAATCTTCGCCTGGGGATAAAGCCTTCGCAGTGTGTTCCGGCACTGAGCCAGAGCCTGAGGGTGAGAGACAATGGAGCTGATGTCCGTCCCCGGCGTTTTAATCAGCAGATTATGCCGCACCGGGAATATGATTTCATGGGTGATATATAAATGAACGTCATGAGCCAGTGTGTCCAGGGTGATATTCACCGAACCATCCAGGGAGTTTTCCGCCGGCACGATGCATTCGGCGATTTCGCCGGCGTCAGTGGCCCTGATGGCCGCATCGATGCCGGGATAGGGGATCAACTCCCGGTCCCGGTTCTGACACAGAATATGGGCGGCTTCTTCTGAATATGTGCCCCATGGCCCTAAAAAGCCCAGGCTGTTTCCGGGCAGCGAATCAATCGTCATATTCTTTGCCTCCAATGTATTTACCATCATGTGACATCATCCTCATTTTATGCGTTGAGCCGAAGAAATTCAAGGAAATATCACAAATTTGATTTCGCGCCTATTTGCCCGATCATCTATTTTCCCGCCCTTCTTGACAAGGCCTTTCCGGTTTGTTATATTCAGACTAGCATCCCATCCCTGCGAGGGGCGGGATGCTTTTATCGTTTCACTGGAGAGAACAGTAAGATAGCAGGACGGAGGAAAAGTATGAAGCAGCCGCGTGTCACTATCATTGGCGTAGGCCTGATCGGCGGGTCGCTGGCATTGGCATTTAAGAAATACTGTCATCCTGCCCCTTTTATTACCGCGGTTGATTGCGACCAGGCCGCACTGGATGAGGCGATTCAACGGGGGGCAGCCGATGCGGCAGTGACAGATCCGATCGCCGGTGTTCAAGGGGCGGATCTGGTTTTTCTCTGTATGCCGGTGTTGCAAATGGCTTCGATTGCAGCCGGAATTGCGCCGGCATTGAAGCCCGGCTGCATTCTCACTGACGCAGGCAGCACCAAGGGGCTGATCGACCGGCAGATACGGCCGCTATTGCCGCCAGGCGTCTACTATGTCGGCGGACATCCGATGGCCGGCATTGAAAAAAGCGGCGTTCAGGTCGCCTTTGCCGATTTGTTCCGAGATAAGTATTATATTCTGACAGATAGCAGCGATGCGCCGGAGCCGCTGGCGGCCGAATTGGAAGGTCTGATTTCCGCCACCGGCGCCCGCGTGATCAGGATGGATGTCCGGCTGCATGACCAGTATGCCGCCGTGATCAGCCATATTCCGCACGTGCTGGCGGCAGCGATGGTCAATCTCCTGGACCGTCATCCGGACCCGGATGCCCTGTTGTCCCTGGCTGGCGGCGGGTTTAAGGATACGACCCGGATTGCCTCGTCCAATGCCGACATGTGGGCGGATATCTGCGTAAGCAATGCCGAGTCTATTAACGACAGCCTGCGGCAGGTCCAAGCTATGATTTCTTCTTTGATCCAGGCAATGGAAACAGGGGACCGCCCCGCACTTCATGCTTTCTTTGCAGCCTCCAAGCGACGGCGGGATGAAATGCTGCACAAACTGGAAACCAACAATCCCTGCCCCCGCATTCCCGGATAGATGCTTGCGACTCCGAATGTTTTTTAAAAGACAAATGTATTTTTATAAAGGTCAATATTAAACATTTTTGTGTTTTGTGTTCATGTTTCATAAATTCTATTGACAGTGAGAAGCATGACGGATATACTAAAACCAATTCTATTACTTGGAAAATACTGCGGAGGCTGTTATGACTCTTTCAGCAATGACTTGGCGCGGATACTTTTTTAGCTTTAATCTGGGCTATTTTTATAGCGTGGGTTATTTTCGCATAAAAAAGTATATCGCAACATTGCCGATGAGCCGTATAAGCTGACCGAAGCGAAACATAAAGGTTTTGAGCTTGATAAGACTCTCGTGAGTCTTATTTCTTTTTTACCAAAATGCAAAATGATAGGAGAATGAACAGATGGATCTATCGATTACTCCGGTAAAACTCCAGGGAAATGTAACCATTCCGGCTTCCAAGAGCCTATGCCACCGGGCGGTGATTTGCGCCGGGCTGGCGCAGGGAAGGTCGGTCATCCATGGCGTGTCGCTTTCTGATGATATCACCGCAACCATTGAGGGCATGCGGGTCCTGGGGGCGAATATCCGGGTCAATGGCGGCAGTTTGACCGTCGAGGGGGCTGGCGGTGCGCAGCTCCTTACGGGAACGA
>NZ_AFGF01000168.1 GCF_000219125.1 Acetonema longum DSM 6540 | reverse complement strand
GAGCGTTATGATGAAGAATGTTGAATTAAAAGGCATTATCCCACCTATTCTAACCCCCATGAATCCCGATGAATCGGTCAATCTGAAGGAGCTGCGCAACCAGACTGAACGCATGCTGGAGGGCGGCGTCCATGGTCTGTTCCCATTCGGAACCAACGGCGAAGGTTACATCCTAAGCGAAAATGAAAAGATTGAGGTTCTTGAGGCTGTTATCGACCAAGTAAAACATCGTGTTCCGGTGTACGCAGGCACCGGCTGCATTTCTACGGCTGATACCATTCGTATCAGCAAGAAAGCGCAGGAGCTAGGCGCCGATGTGCTGTCCATTATCACCCCTAGCTTTGCTTTTGCTTCACAAAAAGAGCTTTATGACCACTACGCGGAAATTGCTAAGCATGTAGACATTCCAATCGTGCTGTACAACATCCCTGCACGCACAGGCAACAAATTGCTTCCTGAAACCGTTGCAAAGCTGGCTAAAGATGTAGATATCATCATGGGTGCCAAAGACTCCAGCGGTGACTGGGATAACTTACTTGCCTACATCAACCTTACAAAGGACTTAGACAAAGGCTTCCGTGTTTTGTCCGGAAACGATTCACTAATTCTGCCTTGCCTGGAGGCGGGCGGTGCAGGCGGCATCGCAGGATGCGCCAACGTATATCCTCATGTTCTGGCATCTATTTATTACTTGTTCAAGGCTGGTAAGCTCGAGGAGGCTAAAGCCGCTCAAGACTCCATCGCCTCCTTCCGTGCCGTGTTCAAATATGGCAATCCTAACACTGTTGTTAAAAAGGCTGTTTCTCTGCTTGGTTATCCTGTAGGCGACTGCCGCCGTCCATTCAACTACCTATGCGACGAAGGCGTTGACGCACTAAAACAAGTTCTGAAGGAAAACGCCGACCAAGGGATGCGCTAATATGAGTATACACTGTAAGCCTATTATTGGAATTTCTATGGGTGACCCCTTTGGAAATGGCCCGGAAATTACTGTTCGTGCACTGGCAGATGCACAAATCTACGAACGTTGTAAACCCTTAGTAGTAGGCGACGAGACCTCCATGAGCTACGCTCTGAAGGTGGCCGGGAAAGTTCACGGCATTCATCTGGAGCTGAATGTGGTTTCCACACCCGCCGAAGGCAGGTACACCCATGGCACCATCGACCTAATGGATTTGAAGCTGATTCCTGCAGACGAAATTCCGGATACCTCCAAACTGGATGCACCTAAGCCTTTTGGCGTGGGAGTCTGTGCCTTAGGCGGCGAGGCGGCTTTCCAGTATGTTGTAAAAGTGATTCAGCTGGTTATGGATCGCCAGATTGATGCTACGGTTACCAATGCTCTGAGCAAGGAAGCCATAAACATGGCCGGCCATCACTACTCAGGCCATACCGAGATTTATGCTGATTACACGGGCACGCCTAAGTACACCATGATGCTGGCTCACGGCGATCTGCGGGTAGTACATGTTTCCACTCATGTGTCTTTACGTGAAGCCTGTGACCGTGTCAAGAAAGATCGTGTCCTGGATTGCATCCGTATTGCTAACGAAGGCTGCAAAGCACTGGGAATTAAAGAGCCTAAAATTGGCGTTGCGGGGCTGAATCCCCACTGTGGTGAGAACGGCATGTTTGGCTGGGAGGAAGTTGAAGAAATCCAACCTGCCATCGAGGCTGCCATGGCTGAGGGCATCATTATCCCGGAAAAGAAGCCTACCCCTCCCGATACAGTGTTCTCTAAAGCACTGGGCGGATGGTATGACATCGTTGTGGCCATGTACCACGATCAAGGTCATATCCCACTAAAGGTTAAAGGCTTTGTTTATAACCGTGAGGAAAAGCACTGGGAAGCTGTTGAAGGTGTTAACGTAACCCTGGGTCTGCCTATGTGCCAGCGTGGACCATGGCACCGGCACCGACCTTGCAGGCAGCGGCCGTTCCAGCGCGCTGAGCTTGGTCAATGCCATAGATTATGCCATCCTTATGGTTAATGCCAAGAAAGAGGCCTAACTTTGTGTGGCAGATATACTGTACACCCATTTCCCCAAACAGAATGTTTGAATTGATATATGCGCTGACTGCAAAAAAATAATCCTATAAAAGAGAGGAGTTCAAACAAATGACGATTTCAATGATTATTGCCCTTGCTATCACTGTATTCATGATTATTTTAATCATGACAGACAAACTTCCCTTCGGCGCACCTCCACTTCTCGCATGTCTGCTATTGGTTCTTTTCGGCATAGCCGATATCAAGACTGCTTTCGGAGGCTTTTCTAACTCTACCGTTGTTATGCTTGCCTCCTTCATGGCAATTATGGCGGCTCTACAAAAGACCAGCTTTATTGTTTCTTTCAAAAAAGCAATGTACAACATGGCTAGCAAAGGTGGATTTAGGGCCTATGTACTGTTGATTCTTGTGGTTATGCTAGGCTGCAGCCTATTCGGCACAGGCTCAACTGCATACTATGTTCTTACGCTAGGTATACTATCCGCCATACCTTACAATGAGAAATTACCAGGTTCCAAAATTATTATGACTTCCGGCTTCGCTGCCAACCATCCTCTAATTCCGGTAAACGTGGCGCTGCAATACGGCATTGTTATTGCTGTTCTGCAAGCTGCCGGAGCAGCTGTTGGTAATGTTTCCTTAGTGAAATTCTCTGTTGTGAACTTAATACTCTCGTTAGCCTTCCTAGTATGGTGCTTAATTGCTTACAAAAGACTACCTAGCCATCCTGCTGCAGCGGCCACTGAAAATGCTGAGTCCCAGGGCGAAATTGTTATCGAAATGCCAAAATGGAAAGAGTACACTACTTATGCAGCCTTTGTGGCTGCCGTTGCGGGCATGATTCTTCAAAGCAAAATTGGCGATTCAGGCTATGTAATTCCAGGTTTGGCTGTAGCTGTGATACTAGCTGTCCGTGTTTTGGATTTCAATGAAATTCGTAACAGCATCGGGGCTCCCATCATTTTGATGTCTGCCGGTGTTATCGGCATTGCCGATGCTCTTGGCAGTACAGGCCTAACCGCTTTAGTTGGCGAAACTGTGGCCCAAATGCTTGGCAATAGCATTAATCCTTTCCTTCTGGTTTTTGCCTTCTGTGTACTGACAAGTGTACTTGCAACCCTTACAGGTTCTACCTTGGGCACTGTATATGTATTTGCACCTTTGGCTATTTCTACCTGCCTAAGCCTAGGGTTAAATCCGACTGCTGCTGCGGCCGCAATCGTAGTTTCAGGCTGGAACGGCCATTTCCTTCCTATTGACGGCATGCCGGCTATGATAATGGGCCTTGGCAACTACAAGCTAACCGAGTTCTGGAAATTCACAATTCCGATGTACTTCATCCGTTTGTTGGCTCTGACTGCCGGAGCGTTGATGATGTTCCCGCTGTAAGCTTCCGAAGTGATTGAATTTTCCGATATTTACAAAAAGAGGTATGATTATGAATAATAAATTTGAACTGGAGCATATCGGCATCAATACACCAAATGCCGAGGAGGCAGAAAAACTGGCTCGGCTTCTGAGCATGATGTTTAACCTTGAGTTTCGTCACGGACAAAAGTCCGAATTCGGCGGCCCTTACTTCGAGTGTATGAAGGCTCCATTCCTGGGTGCAAACGGTCATATCGCTATGCGTACACCTGATTTGACCGCTGCCGCAGAAGAGCTGAAAGAGAAAGGCTTCTCCTTCAACATGGATACTGCCGCATATTTCGAGGATGGTAAACTGAAGAACGTCTATTTAGACGGCGAGTTTGGCGGCTTTGCCATCCATATTATGCAAAAGTAACGGCAAATCATTACAACAAAAATCCTGCCAAATTCTCAATATCTTTGAACTAATTTGGCAGGATTTTTATATTTAGATTGAAAAATATATTAAATATCGCCCCAGACAGGCGAAATGAAAAAGTAGCAGAATTCAAGCCGAACAATAAAACAATACAACATAATTAAAAATGTTGGTAGACCAACGGTGATGCAATGAAAATTTGGGAGAGTAGAAAAAAGAGAGAAGTAGTATTGTGTGGTAAATGGAGAGTCGGCGGCGTTATTGTGAAAGAAACATGTAAAACATGCAATTACCCGTTAGTATACTTTGATAAATATGATTGCAATTTCTGCCCTAATTGTAATGAATGGTCAGATGATGGTTGTGGAGATGAGAATTGCCCGTTTTGCAGTAAGCGCCCGGAAACTCCATTCCATGAATTTTATAAATAAAGAATTACGAGGAATTAGATTCATATTCAACTATTAAGGATTTTTTAATAGTTCAAACCGAAGGCAATCTCGAGGTTAATCGGAAGATGCAATTCTATAGCGGTAAACTGACGAAATGAGGAAAGCACCATGCTAATTCAATCGAATCCCATTTTCAAGGGTATTCTCTAAGATGCTTCTGCTGCTGGTCTTTTGGACTTGTCAGTGTTTCGCCCAGGGCACATGGATCTACTCTGATGCGGGTGCAGCTTATTACGCATCTAATTCGTCGGAAGATACTCCTTTTAGTTGGACAGGAGAAGTGCGCGAGGGTAAATTGCATGGATATGGAATGCAGCAATTCTATACGCCTTCTGGTATGAAACTGGGTAAATATGAGGGGCATATGAACTATGGATTTCGTCAGGGATTTGGAATTTTGGGCTGGGGCGGATACGAGTATGCCGGGGAGTGGAAGGAGAGCCTGTACCACGGGCAGGGAATAGAAAGGACTGCTGCTAACGCATACAAAGGTGAATTCCGCAATGGCGAGAAAAATGGATATGGCATTTTGCTGGGGGATGGAACTGTACATACCGGAACCTTTATCGATGGGAAACTCATCAATGCATCGGAACTGAAAGAAGGGTATTTTATCATCGGGTTATGCAGCAAATCTTATGATGAAGCGGCTGCAGAAGCCGATAAATCCAGGGCTCTTGGTTTTACTCCCGCAGTATCCTACTCTTCTCAATGGAGCAATCTGACTCCGGGTTACTATATGGTTGTTTACGGAGTCCTGCCTACAATGGAAGACATTCAGTTTTTAGATAACTTTAAAGTGCATGGGAATATCAGCTATTATATAAAATACTCGGGGAAACAGCTTGGGAAAACTATAGGCCAAGAAGTTAACCAGGTAATAAAACATGGCTAAATCGTCTTATTTAATATTGTAGGGGTATTTGCGTGAATTAAAGGTTATGGGTGATACTTTGGAATTGGGTTTTAGTAAAGAGTATTCAATGGAGTTTAAATGGCTTCCAACTAAAATAGCAGTACCTTCTGATAACAGTGTAATGAACCGTCCCTGGAGTTCCCTGAATTCTATTATTACTGAATTAAATGAGCGCTTTGAATATGGGTTAAGCAATGTTAGAGAAGGTTCTGCACAATAAGTTTTAAAAAATGCAGTGATGTTAATGCCAAAATTGTGAATTGGTGGGGCAATAATGGTGATTATCCGGTAACGTAACCATAAGAATATCGAAAAGAGGTTTGAAATGGCATCGTTCGTACTATTACTTAAAGAACATGAAGATGAAGAAATAGTAATATACAGATTTGGTCCTAACGAAGAACAAATGGGACGAATAGAATTAAATAAGAAAACAAATATGTTTACGGAACTGGAACCTGTTTCTGACCCGAATCAATCATCAAAATTCTACTTCGATAGAGCTGCTCAGCGACTAGCGAGATGTGTAGTGAAAGAAGGAGGGACATTTCCGACAAAAGCAGCTTTTGCGTCATGAGGAGGTAAGTGTATGGCTAATCGCAGTTACCTATATTCGAGTGATGTAATACCTGGACACAATGCAACAGGCAAAAGTGAGCTTAGCGGTATTTCGGAATAGAATTACGATATCCCAAGA